>DASRJN010000137.1:0-12916 GCA_035649455.1 Acidimicrobiales bacterium | reverse complement strand
GACAGCCCAGTTCATCGACCTCGCCGAGCAACGCAGCGGGATGGACCTGAACCACTTCTTCGACGTCTGGCTGTACCAACCCGACAAGCCCACCGCCTGGTAGACGAGATCAGCCGGACGGCGGCGAGGAGTCGCCAGGCGGCGCCAAGGAAGTGAGGGCGCAAGTCCTCCGTGGGTTCAATCCCACCCTCTCCGCTCCTCAGAGGCCCGGAGCGAGCCCGACACGACTGCCGACCGTGCTTGACGGCGATATCCGTAACGAATAGGTTACACGTTGTGACGGACATCAGCCCGTTCGGCATCCGCCGCGCGGCGATCATCCGGGCGACGCCGGAACGCATCTGGGAAGAGTTCACGACCCACGAACGCATGAGCGCGTGGTACGGCACCGGACACAAGCTCACCCACTACGAGCCGCGCGTCGGAGGTCGCGTCGAAACGACCTTCGGCGACGTGCCCAATGTCGCTCGCGGTCGGGTGCTGGTGTACAACCCGTGCCGCGAGCTGACCTTCGAGCAGCGCTGGATCGGTCCGGACTGGACCGGACGGGAGTGGGCAGCGCCCGCGAAGGTGACGATCCTGCTAACGCCAGTCGCCGGCGGGACGCTGGTCGAGCTCTTCCACCACGGCTACGACCTGCTCGGTGGCGACCCGGCCGAGTATCTCTCGGGGTTCGAGGGCGGCTGGGACACGCATCACCTCGACGCTCTTGCCGTCCTCGTCGCCGCCTGACGCGGTCTTCGAGGCGCTGGCCGACCCGACTCGGCGAGCTGTCCTCGAGCTCCTGCGCGTGACTCCGGTGATGACCGCCGGCGACCTCGCAGCCGCATTCCCGACCATCAGTCGGCCCGCGGTCTCGCGCCATCTGCGAGTCCTGCGCGAGGCAGGGCTCGTCGTCGCGATCCAAGCAGGTCGCGAGTGGCGGTACACGCTCGATCCTGCCCCGCTCGCGGAGGTCACCCAACAGTGGTTCGCCAAGTTCGCACCGCTCTGGGAGGAGGCACTGGCGAACCTCAAGCGGCGTGCGGAGGCGTGATCGACGGCCAGCGCGTTGCCGTGAGCGAGGGCCGACGGCCGCGCTCGGACGAGTCGCCCACATAGGGTGGTCTCGATGGTGGCGGTGTCGGTGCCTGTCGTGTTCGCCTGGATCGCGCTCGCCCCGCTCGCGGCGGTGGCCGTGACGCTGGTGGCGAGCCGCCTCCTCGGTGCCCAGCGGGGCTGGCCGAGCCTCGTGCTCGCGGGCCTCGCCGGGTGGATCTGCGGCGTCGTCGCGTCGGGGATCGTCACCGGATGGGAGTGGGACTCCCCCGACATGGCGCTGCTGGCACTGGCGCTCGGCACCCTGTTCACGATGATGGCGGCCGTCGGGCTCGACCTGCTCGCTCCGGTGGGCACGCTGGCCGCGGGCGCCGAGGCCGGCCGCATCGAGATGGCCAACCCGCTAGCGGGCGTCCGGGCGGCGCTCACCCCCATTCGGCGGTTCCGCGAGGTGCTCGCCCTGGCCCGGCAGAACGGCGTGACGAGCCGCAGGCAGCCCTCCGACGAGGCGCTCCCCACCGGTGTCCGGCGCACGCTCGAGCAGGCCGGCGGCATGTTCGTGAAGCTCGGCCAGGTGGCCTCGACCCGTCCCGACCTGTTGCCGCCCGCCTGGTGCGATGAGCTGTCGCTGCTGCGGAGCCAGGCCGAGCCCGCGCCGCGAGACGCGATCCGGCCGATGCTCGAGAGCCAGCTAGGGGGGCCGGTGGAGCAGGCCTTCGCCCGTTTCGACTGGGTGCCCCTCGCCAGCGCGTCCATCGCCCAGGTCTACGCGGCCCAGCTCCGCGACGGGACCGACGTCGTGGTGAAGGTGCAGCGGCCGGGCCTGGACGAGACGATCGCCCGGGACAGCGCGGCGATCATGCAGCTGGCCGGCCTGATCGAGCGCCGGACCGCACTCGGCCTGTCCCTGCGGCCACGCGAGCTGGCCGCCGAGTTCATCGACAACGTGCACGAGGAGCTCGACTTCCGGATGGAGGCCGCCAACGCCGAGGCCATGTCCGCAGCTCTCGCCGGTGCGGAACGGGTGCGCGTCCCGACCATCGTCGAGCACCTGTCGACCGAGCGGGTGCTCGTCGAGGAGCGGGTGAGGGGGGTCACGATCTCCGACTCCTCCCGACTGCGGCAGCTCGGGCAGGACCCGTCCGACCTCGCCCGCCGCCTGCTCGATGCCTTCCTCGGGCAGATCTTCGAGGCCGGGATCTTCCATGCCGACCCGCACCCCGGCAACATCCTCGTGGAGGACGACGGCACCATCGTGCTCATCGACCTCGGCGCGGTCGGCCGGCTCGGCCCCAACCAGCGGGCCATCGTCCTGCAGCTCATGGTGGCCGCGGCGTCCGCCGACAGCACGCTGCTCCGGCAGGCCCTCACCCAGATGACCGTCGTCGACCGGACCGCCGACCTGCGCGAGTTCGACTTGGCGCTGGACGATCTGCTCGGTCGCCACCTGCGCCTGGGGTCGGGGCTGACCGCCGGTGCCTTCCAGGACCTGACGGTCCTGGTCGGGCGGTTCGGGATCCACGTGCCCCGCTGGTTCGGCACGCTGTCGCGGGCGATGGTCACGCTGGAGGGCACCCTCCG
The DNA here is from genome assembly GCA_035649455.1 of Acidimicrobiales bacterium. Taxonomy (GTDB): domain Bacteria; phylum Actinomycetota; class Acidimicrobiia; order Acidimicrobiales; family VFJN01; genus ZC4RG19. The sequence goes on along the minus strand of DASRJN010000137.1, from coordinate 10,297 downwards.
GTCGATCGACCCGACGTTCTCGCTGGTCGACGCGGTGCGCGCCCGCGCCACGGTCGAGGTCCGCGAGCGGGCCGACCGGTCGACCGTCCGGGACGTGATCGAGACCGAGGCCATGCGCCAGCTGCCCCGGCTCCGACTGCTGCCCCAGCGCGTCGACGACCTGCTCGGCCAGGCCACCGAGGGACGGCTGTCGGCCCGTGTGTCGCTGTTCTCGCACGAGGGCGACGAGCGACTGCTGCGCGGCCTCGTGGACCGCATCGTCATGGCCGTCCTCGCCGCGTCGCTGGGCATCGGCTCGGTCGTGCTGCTCGGCGTGCGGTCCGGACCCGAGGTGAACGGCACGGTCACGATCAACGAGGTCCTCGGCTACGTCGGTCTGGCCGCGGCCAGCGTGCTGGCCCTGCGGGTCATTGCCGGTGTGATCCGCGACGGCCTTACCTAGGTTCTCGCTGGTACCAGGGACGGCGCGCTAGTCGCGGGTTGCGTTCAGGTAGTCCTGTAGCTCCGGGTGGCCGAGATCCGTGCACGCCTGCGCCGCTCGCATCACGTCGGGGCTCGTGCCCCCGTCCACCTCGACCGGGAATGGGTCGACGACCCCCAGGTCGTTGAGGCCCGTTCCAGGAGCTTCGATGACGCCGGCAAAGGCCAGGTACTCGCGGATGGCGACCGCTTCGGGGGTGGTCGGGTGGTCGAGGCGACCGCTGACATAGCGCAGCCGGTCCCAGGCGTCGCTCTCGTCCTCCCCACCTGGCGCGGCCCGGAAGTAGTCCAGCATCGTCGCGCATGCGTCGTCGGTGGGGCTGATTGCTGGCCGGTCCAGGTAGGCGCCGAGGGTGTTGAGGCCGACGAGCACCGCGACGACCGCGAGTGGCTTCACCAACCGCGAGCTCCAAGTCGGCTGACCCGATGCATTCGGCACACGGCCGTTGTAGCCGATCGCTACGGTCCCCGGTCGCGGCGGCGTGTCTGAGTAGCGCCGGTGGGATTGAGTAACCACTACTCATGCCGGCGGCTGCGCGTTCGCGGACTCTGCTCGACATGACCCTCACCCGATCAGTCACTCCCACGCTGTTCGAGCGGCTCGGCGGCATGGTGAGCCTCGACGTCGCGGTCGAGCGCTTCTACGACCGGCTGCTGGCGGATCAGGAGCTCGCTCGCTTCTTCGACTCCGTGGACATGCGCCGCCAGCGCGCCCACCAGAAGGCGTTCCTCGCCATGGCCCTGGGAGGGCCGCGGGGGTACCGGGGCCGCAGCCTGGGCGAGGCGCACGCTCACCTTGCCATCAACGATCATCACGTCGACCTGGTGGCGGGCCACCTGGCCGGCGTGCTGGCCGAGCTCGACGTGCCTCCCGAGCTCATCGCCGAGGTCATCACTGCGGTCGACGGCCTGCGCGACACGGTGCTGGGGCGGTCGGCGCCGTAGCCGGGGCGAGGGCCGGAGTCTGCTACATCTCCCCCCTGACCACCCCGGAGCGGGCCGGGGTGGTCAGGGTTTCCGGCCCACCGCGCCGAAGTGGTAGCGACCCTCCGGCGTGATGTCCCACTCGTCGGGGCGCCACTGGTCGATCGGGACGATGCCCGGGTCGACGAGCTCGAGACCTTCGAAGAACCGGGCGAAGTCGGCGCGTGAGCGCACTGCGAACATGTAGCGGGCCTCGCTCGGCACCGACTGGGACAGCGCCCTCATCTCCTCGGTCTGCAGGTCGTCGGTCAGGTGGGACATGGCCAGGTAGCTGCCGGACGCCACCCCGTCCATCAGCCGGGCGACGACGGAGTACGGGTCGTCGCGCTCGGGGACGTGGTGGAGGACCGCGTTCAGCACGACGGCGACGGGCCGATCCAGGTCCAGCAGCTCGGCCGCCTGGGCGAGGACGGTCTCGGGCTGGAGCAGGTCCCCATGGATGTAGGCGGTGGCGTCGGGGGCCGTGTTGAGCAGCTCGTGCGCATGGGCCAGGACGATCGGGTCGTTGTCGACGTAAACGACGCGGGCGTCCGGCGCGACGGCGAGCGCCACCGCGTGGACGTTGTCGTCGTTGGGGATGCCGGTCCCGATGTCGAGGAACTGGCGCATGCCCGCCGGACCCGCGAGCCAGCGGACCACCTGGCCCAGGAACACCCGGTTGCTGCGCACGGATGCCTGCGCGACCTCGATGCCGCCCACCGCAGCCCCGGCCGCGAACGCGGCCTTGCGGTCGGCCTCGAAGTTGGTCTGGCCGCCCAGGAGGTAGTCGTAGACCCGGGCGCTGTGGGGGACGGTGGGATCGATCTTGGGCGTCTCCGGGTCCCGGAAACCCTTGGGCGACGGCTCGGTCACGTGGCGTCCTCGAGTCGAGAAAGGTGGGCGCGGCTCGAGCCCACCACCAGTGGCCGACTCCACATAGTGGCCCCAGTCGGGCGAGCTCGCTCCCAGACTAGTTGGCACGGCTTGCGGCGTTCGCCGCGAGCGCACGCATCGTGCGGACTCCCCGGCACCTGGCCGGGCAGATGGGCTGACATGGCGGGGGATGCATTCACATGCTCGATCTGGCCATCTCGGCCCGGGGAGCGGGTTTGGTGTTGCTTGCCCGCCGGCCGAGCGGGTAGCCAGCGGGTGCAGCCGCCAGACGGGAGGTCCCGCCATGCCCCGAGGAAAGAGCCCCGGACCCAGCATCAAGCGCCCGCGCCAGTACGAGGCCATGCGGGAGCAGGGGATGAGCAAGTCCAAGGCCGCCCGCATCTCCAACGCCGGCAAGACCGCGGCCCGCAAGGGCGGCCGCTCGCCGGCCTATGACGACATGACCAAGGACCAGCTCATGGCCCGTGCCCGGCAGCGCAACGTCCGCGGCCGCTCGTCCATGTCCAAGAGCCAGCTCATCTCCGCCCTGCGGCACTAGACCCGCGCCGCATCGGAGCCGGACCGCCGTAGCGTTCATCGGCGATGGACGGTCTCACCCCTGAAGAGGAGGAGCTGCAGGACTGGTTGGTCGCGCTGGGCGCCGATCTGGAGGCCGCCGCCCAGGCCGTGGCCGAGGGGCACGCCGACGCCCTGGCCAGCGACCTGATCCTGCTGCGGGGCGCCGACCTGTCCGCCCGCGAGGCGGCGGCGCGCGCCGGCGTGGACCTCGACAAGGCGCTGATGTCGTTCTACCTGCTCGGCGTGGCCGTGCCGGACCTCGATGCCCCCCAGTTCACCGAGGCCGACGCCGTGCTCATTGCCCGGCTCTCCACCGCCATCGACGTCGGCATCGTCCGCGGCGACGACGTGCTGCGGGTGGTGGCCGGGGCCATGGAGCGCATCGCCGAGGCCGCGGTGGCGGTGTACGTGCAAGGCCAGGACGTGGATCTCCGCCGTCGCCTGGCCGCGCCGCTGGAGTGCGCCCAGTCCAACGCCAAGGCCACCCAGCTGGCGCTCGACCTCGGCGTCGGACTCGGGATCGTCTTCCGCCACCACATGCGCCAGGCCATGGCCCGGCAGCGGGTGTTCCAGGAGGGCGTCTCGCGCCGGGAGCTGGCCCGCCTGGCCGTCGGCTTCGTGGACCTGGTGGGCTCGACCGCCCTCCAGGCCGACCTCGACCCGTTGGAGTTGGGCGACCAGGTCGGCCGGTTCGAGGCCCGGGCGTTCGAGGTCATCACCGCCGGCGGCGGCCGGCTGGTCAAGTTCATCGGCGACGAGATCATGGTGGCGGTGGCCGACCCGCTGGCGGGCTGCCGCATCGTGGTCGACCTCATCGAGGCCTTCACCGACGACGGCACCCAGCCCCGCGGCGGGCTGGTCTACGGCGAGGTGCTGTTCCGCCACGGCGACTACTACGGCCCGGTCGTGAACCTGGCGGCCCGGCTGGTCGACGCCGCCATCCCCGGCGAGGCCCTGGTCGACGCCAGCGTGGTCGAGGCGGTCAAGGACGAGGGCCTCAGCTTCGAGGGCGCCGGGCGGCGGCTGATCAAGGGGCTCGCGACGCCGGTGGCCGTGTGGTCCCTGGCCGCCAGTTGACGGGTGCCCACCGGCCGCTTCGCTCCCAGCCCGACCGGCCCGCTGCACGTCGGCAACCTGCGCACCGCGGTGCTGGCCTGGTTGTTCGCCCACGCGAGCGGCTCACGGTTCCTGGTGCGGATTGAGGACCTGGACCGGGTGGCGTCCCGGGAAGTCCACGTCCGCGCCCAGCTGGACGACCTGGCCGCTCTGGGGATCGAGAGCGACGGTCCGGTGGTGCGACAGTCCGAGCGCTTCGGCCGTTACGACGCGGCGCTGGCCGCGCTCGACGCCGACGGCCTGCTCTACCCGTGCTACTGCACCCGGCGGGAGGTGCAGGCGGCGGTGGCGGCCCCGCACGGCCCGCTGCCGGAGGGCGCGTACCCGGGCACCTGCCGGGACCTCGGGCCCGCCGAGCGCACCGCACGTGAGGCCGGTGGGCGACGGCCCGCGTGGCGGGTCCGGGCCGGGGGCGTTCGGGTCGAGGCGGTGGACCTGCGCCACGGGACCGTCGCGGCTGTGGTCGACGACTTCGTGGTGCGGCGGGCCGACGGTGCGCCCGCGTACCAGCTCGCGGTGGTGGTCGACGACCACGACCAGGGCGTGGGCGAGGTGGTGCGCGGCGACGACCTGCTCGACACAACGCCCCGGCAGGTGTGGCTGGCCCGGCGGCTGGGTCTGGACATCCCCGCGTACGCCCACGTTCCCCTGGTGCTCGGCCCCGACGGCGAGCGGCTGGCCAAGCGGCACGGGGCGGTCACCCTGACGGACCTGCGCCGGCGGGGAGTACCGGCGCCTGCCGTGCTCGGCGCCATTGCCGCATCCTTGGGGCTGGCACGCCCGGGATCGCCGGTGCGGTCGGTCACCCAGCTGGTGACAGCCTTCGATCCCGGGCGCCTGCCGTACGAACCGTGGCGGTTCGACCCCACACTCTTGCAGTGACCATGTGACGGGTCGTTTGTGAACGGCGCGCGAAACGGTGGCGGAATGCGCGTAACTCGCTTCTGATCCGGCGGCGCAGGGTGAATGCTGGAGTCATGGACCAGGACCTGTTGGAACTGGCCATCCGAGCCCGTGGCGGAGAGCTCGAGCTTGCGGCGGCCTTACATCACGACGTGCCCGCCATCGACTGGTGGCGGCGCACCGGTGTCCCCGACGAGATGCGCACCCTGGTGGGCGCGCTGGCGGGTGAGCCGGTCGAGGCCGTGTCATAACCTCACCGAGGGTGGACGCGCCCTCGGAAGAGCTGCCCGAGCATGTGAGCGAGAACCGCCGCTACTGGGACCAGATGGCGGGCGATTGGGTTGACCGCGGCGCCCGGTGCTGGGAGGCATCGGAGCCGTGGTGGGGCGAGTTCGAGATCCCCGAGTCGCAGGTGGGGATGCTGCCGCCCGACATGTCCGGCGTCGATGCCATCGAGCTCGGCTGCGGTACGGCCTACGTGTCCGGGTGGATGGCCCGTCGGGGCGCCCGGGTGGTCGGCATCGACGGCTCCGAGGCGCAGCTCGCCACCGCCCGCCGCCTGGCCGGCGAGCACGGCGCGGACCTCACGCTGCTGCACGGCAACGCCGAGGCCGTCCCCTATCTGGACGGCTCGTTCGACTTCGCCATCTCCGAGTACGGGGCCGCCATCTGGTGCGACCCCTACGTGTGGATCCCCGAGGCCCACCGGCTGCTGCGCCCTGGCGGCCGGCTCGTGTTCCTGGGCACCCACCCGCTCGTGACGGTGTGCTCACCGCTCGACGGGTCGATGCCCGTCCGTGAGCAGCTGATCCAGGACTACTTCACGATCCATCGCAGCGACTGGCGGGACATAGCGGACGATCCCGGTGGCATCGAATTCAACCTGCCCATCTCGGGCTGGCTGCGTCTGTTCCGGGACACGGGCTTCGTGGTCGAGGACTATCTGGAGCTGCAGGCCCCCACCACGGGCGCGGAGGTCCACGACTACGTCACCGCCGACTGGGCGCACCGCTTCCCGGCCGAGCAGGTGTGGAAGCTGCGGCGGTCAGGCGGCGACGACGTCGCGCAGGGCGGTGCCCATGAGGTCGACGAAGTTGTCGGTGTAGAACCGACTGCGGGCGTGCGGGTCGACCCCGCCGGCATCTAGCGAGGCGTCGAAGCGCTCGATCGGCCGGCGGCCGCCCTCCACGTGGGGGTAGTCCGAGGAGAACAGGCACACCTCGGGACCGCACTGGTCGATGATCCAGCCCACGTCCTCGGTGGGGTACGGGGTGAAGCGCACTTGGCGGCGGACGTACTCGCTGGGCCGCAGGCTGAGGTCGCGGAGCCGCTCCTCGTGGCGGGCGAAGGCCTCGAAGGCGGCCTCCATCTGGCGGGTCCAGGACGGCACCCAGATGGCGCCCTGCTCGATCACCCCGATGCGCAGGTCCGGGAACCGCTCCAGCACGCCGTCGAAGATCATCGTGGCGAGCGTCTGGGCGGGTGGTCCCGGGATGCCCATGTAGTCGACCGAGCGGAAGTTCTCCTCGCCGCCGTGGAAGTCGGGCGGGACGGGCAGGCCGTTGTGGAAGTAGTGCTGGTCGATGAGGTCGCCGGTGCCACCCACGTGGAACACGACGGGGATGCCGGCCTCCTCGGCGCGGGCCCAGACCGGGTCGAGCCCGATGTGGCTGGGGGAGTGGCCCGGCGGGCACCCGGACGCCACCAGGAGGGCGGCCGCGCCGGCCTCGATGGCCTCGTCCGCCAGGGCGGGCGCCCGATCGAGGTCGGCGAGAGGCACGTAGCAGGTGGGCAGCAGGCGGGGATCGACCGAGCAGAACTCGACCATGCCGCGGTTGTGGGCCCGGGCGACGCCCACGGACAGCTCGAAGTCGTCGCCGTGCTCCCAGTCGTGGAGGCGGCGGTTGTGGAAGGTGTTGAACACCAGCTGGCTGGCGAAGCCGAGCAGGTCGAGGGCTCGGGGCCGGTCCTCGGCCACGAAGCTGCCCGTGGCGGCGAAGTTCTTGCGGGCCATGATGTCGCTCGCCTCGGTGGCCCGGTAGTCGTCCGAGGCGTGCTTGGCCGCCAGCCGCTCGAACGCGGCCTCCAGGTCCTGGAGCTGTTCCTCGGGCTCGCCGGTCTGGCGCAACTCGTTGCCCGAGCTGTAGCGGAGGGGCTCGATGCGGTCGCGGATGCCCGGATCGGCGTGGTCGCGCAGCCAACCCGGCGTCTCCATGATGTGCGCGTCGGCGTCGTGCACCACGAGGCCGGTCTGGTTGTACGGCACTCGTTCGCCCCCCTTGGCTCGCGGCGGTACCCGGTTAGTCCAGGCTACCGCGACCCGGCGGAGCGGCCGCAGGGGGCCCGATCGGTGCGGGTTGCGCGTTCTGGGCCGGCCGTGGGGACGCCGCGGCCGGTGCCGGGCCCCAGTCGTTCCGGTAGGCCCACGGGTCGAAGCACCGGGTGCGGCGCCGGAAGGTCCAAGTGGAGCCGGGCCACAGGCTGGTGTTGCGGCCGTTGGCATCGAGATACCAGCTGCGGCAGCCGCCGCGGTTCCACACGGTGCGGGCCAGGCGGTGCTGGAGGCGGTCGTTGTAGCGCTCCTGGGCGTCGGGCCGCACCTCCAGCGTGGCCGCGGCGGTCGCACCCATGTGGGCGAGGGCGTCGATCACGTAGGCGACCTGCGACTCGATCATGAACACCATGGAGGTGTGGCCGAGCCCGGTGTTCGGCCCCACCAGCAGGAACAGGTTGGGGAAGCCGGCGACGGTCGTGCCGAGGTAGGCCTCCATGCTGCCGCGGGCCTGCCACACGTCGCTGAGGGTGGCGCCGCCCGGACCGTGGATGCGCCGGCCCGCGGGGAAGTCGGTCACGTGGAACCCGGTGCCGCAGATGATGGTGTCGGTGGGGCGCTCGGTGCCGTCGGCGGTGACGATCGAGTCGGGGCGGACCTCGGCGATGCCGTCGGTGACCAGCTCGACATTGGGTTGCTGGATCGCCGGGTACCAGTCGTTGGAGATGAGGATGCGCTTGCAGCCGATCGTGTAGCTCGGGGTGAGCCGGCGGCGCAGCTCGGGGTCGGGGACCTGGCGGGCGAGGTGGGCGGCGGCCATGCGCTGGATCGCCTGCATGCGCTGCGGGTGGGTGAAGCCGAAGGAGAGCAGCTCGCGCAGCCAGTAGATGCCGCACCGGATGGCCTTCTGCGCGGCAGGCACGGCCCGGAACAACCGCCGCTCCAGCGGCCGGAACGCCCGGTCGCGCCGGCCCACGATCCAGGGCGGCGTGCGCTGGTACACGTCGAGGTGCGCCACGACGGGCTGGATCTCGGGCACGAACTGGATGGCCGACGCGCCGGTCCCGATGACCGCCACCCGCTCGCCGCGGAGGTCGTGCCCGTGGTCCCAGCCGGCCGAGTGGAACAGCGTGCCGGCGAAGCTGTCGATGCCGGGGATGTCGGGCAGGCTGGGCTCGCTGAGCGCCCCCATCGCCCCCACCACGACGTCGGCTGTATACCCAGCCCGTTCCCCGCCTTGCCGGTCCTGCCGGTCCTGCCGGTCGACGTCGACGACCCAATGCCGCTCACTGTCGTCCCACCGCAGCGCCTCCGCCCCGGTGCCGAGCCGGAGGTGCGGGGGGATGCCGTACCGCCGGGCCACGTCCCGCAGGTAGTCGAGGATCTCGCGCTGCGGCGAGAAGGCCCGCGTCCACCGTGGGTTGGGCGCAAAGCTGAACGAGTACAGGTGCGACGGGACATCACACGCGGCGCCCGGATACGTGTTGTCCCGCCAGGTCCCGCCGACGTCGTCACCCCGCTCCAGCACCACGAAGTCATCGATGCCGGCCTGCTTGAGCCGCACGGCCATGGCCAACCCGGAGAACCCGGCCCCCACGATCAGCACCCGGACGTGCGTCCGAACCCCCTGCGGCCTGGCCTCATCCCGCTCGGTCAGGCTCACACCAGCTCCCAGGGGTCCGACTATTGACTCTCACTCAACATAAGCCGTTGTGCGTCCACCGGCAACGCCGGATACGCTCGCATCTCCACCACCCGCGCTCGTAGCTCAATTGGAGAGAGCATCTGACTACGGATCAGAAGGTTGGGGGTTCGAGTCCCTCCGAGCGCGCCACCCTGCCCGCAGCGTTGACCAGGAACAACGGCTAAGGCGAGTGTCTGGACCGACTTCCCGGTCAGTCGGCGGACAGCCAACTAGACAGCCATCCGCTCGCGCCAGCCTCACGCCGCAGCCCCATCGTCCCCGGCTTCCAGGGCCGCGACGAACTCCGCGAGCGCAGTTGCCGAAATCCGGCGACAGCCACCGATCTTCACCGATCGGAGCTTCCCGGCTGCGATCAGCTCATACAGCTTGCTCCGACCGACCCGAAGCACCACTGCTGTCTCCTTCAGCGTCAAGAGCATGGGCTCCTTCGGCCGCATCAAGGGTTCGTAGTCCACAGGTAGCTCCCCTTTCATCCTGCTGTGGCATCGAATTGCCGAACAGTGTCGGTGGGGGCGCGGGCCCAGCCCGCGCTCCCGACGCCTTGGCGGCCTCGTACTGGTTGCGCCACCGCTAACGGGTGACGATCTGCTCACCGATCGCCAGCGCGTATGTGCGGTCATCGACCTGCGATCGGCCGAGCACTTCCCAGGACCAGCGGCCGTCGGTGCCGGCGATGGACAGCTCGTCGTGGTCCTCGGGGTCGATGCCTGCTTCCTCGAGGGCGGCCCGCACGACCGCCGCTCGATCGGCGCGGTGGACCGCGAGGGTCTTGCCCGTCCACCTACGGGACACGAGGACTCGGCGGCCGCCAAGCCCAAGGTTGGCCCGCTCATGGGCCTTGTGGCTGCAGTGCCCTGGGACCATCCGAGGTCTCGCGCCCTTGGGCTGGACGCCGTAGCGCAGCCAGTTCGCGCACGTCGGAGCTCCGCCCGGTCGGCGAGGCGGCTATTCGTCGCCGTGTTGGGGGCGCGGGGCGTGGGCGATCTTGTCGACGAGGTCGTTGAGGAATCTGACGACGACTGCTCGCTCGTCATCGCTGAGCTGGCGGCCGGCGGTGTCGATGGCTTCGAGGTAGGGCTTGAGTTCGTCCTGGCCGATTTGCCAGGCCTGCTGGGTGAGCGTGACGATGACCTTGCGGCGGTCCTGCGGGTGTCCGTTGCGGCTGGCCCAACCGAGCTTTTCGAGCCGGTCGACGAGCGCGGTGACCGATCCTGAGGTGAGCGACAGCAGCGGGCCTAGCTCGCCGGGGGTCAGGGATCCGTGTTCGTCAAGGGCTTCGAGGGCGTCGTAGTCACTACGGCTGACGCCAACGTGGTGGCACAGCGCGTCGATCCAGCGGTCGCGGTGAATCGCGAACCGTTGCAGCAGGAGCCGGACTTCGGGGACCTCGACCGTCGGCAGCATCG
>DASRJN010000136.1:0-2568 GCA_035649455.1 Acidimicrobiales bacterium | reverse complement strand
GGGCCCTGCACCCCCGGCTGGAGCGGGGCGTGATCGAGCACGGCACCGTCCGCATCGAGATCGTCCACCCCGGGGATGCCGACGGGCTCGGGCTGGTGCGGCACTGCACGTTCCGGGTGCCCCGCTACCTGCTGAGCAGGGGCGTGGGCCGGTCGTGGGAGGTGATCACCGAGTCGCGCCCGCCCGAGTTCTCGCGCTACGAGGCGGTGGGCAAGCCGCTGTGGTCCCGAGCCGGCGGCTGGCACCGCATCGAGGCGGTCGGCGAGGGCCGCACCCGGCTCACCTTCGGCGAGACCTACGAGGCCTTCAACCCGCTGGCCCGCCGGCTGCTGGAAGCCCGGGTCCACCGCTTCATCTCGGCCGACAACGACAGGCTCATCCGGCGGGCGGTCGAGCGGGGGGTGGCGGCCCAGCGGTCACGCTGAACGGGCTCCCGTAGCGGTCGAGGTGGGCCACCTCGGCGACCGGCCGCCGCCGGGCCGGTCCGAGCCGGGTCGCGGGGCGGCCGAGCGGGACCACCGCCAGTGGGCGCACACCGTCGGGCAGCCCCACCGCCGCGGCCAAGGCGCCGGGATCGGCGGCCGCCAGCGTGGTCAGCGCCGAGCCGTAGCCCAGCGCCGCCGCCGCCAGCAGCAGGTTCTGCACCGCGGGGAACACGGAGGCGGCCAACACCGCAGGCGGCAGGCCGTCCCGCCCGTCGCCCGCCACCACCACCAGCACGGGCGCTCCCCCGTAGCCCCCGGCCATGAACTCGTCCACGGCGGCGAAGAACCGGGGAGCCAGGCTCCGCTCGGCGTGGGCGCGGCCGCCGGCGTCCCACAGCCGGCGGGACAGCTCCGCGATGGCCCCGCGGACGGCCGGGTCCCGCACCAGCACGAACACCCAGGGCTGGCGGTTCTCGGCGCTCGGCGCGTGGGTGGCCGCCTCCAGGATCGCCGCCAGGTCGCCGTCGGGCACCGGGTCGCTCGTGTAGGCCCGGCAGGCTCGCTGCGCGAGCAGGTGCTCGATCATCGCCGTCAGCCGGCCGGTTCGGGGTCCCGGGGCAGGCCGAGCAGGCGCTCCCCGATCACGTTGCGCTGGATCTCGCTGGTCCCGCCGGCGATGGTCAAGCAGCGGTTGGCGAGGAAGCCGAACGTCCACTGGCCGGCCACGCCCTCGGTGGTGGCGCCCTCGGGGCCGAGCAGCAGGAGGCCCGCCTCCTGGGTGCGCTGGTCGTGCTCGACGCCCAGCAGCTTGCGCACGCTGGCCTCCGGTCCCGGCGCCTCGCCCCGCAGCGAGCGCGCCGTGGCCCGCACGCCGATGGCGGCCAGCGAGTGCGCCTCGGCCACGAGCGCGCCGAGCTCGTCCAGCAGCACGGGGTCGGTGCCGGGGCGCCCGGCGACCAGGCCGAGCAGCGCCTCGATCCCGCCCCCGAACGACGAGCCGCTGCCCATCGACACGCGCTCGTTGGCCAGCGTCGTGCGGGCCAGCTGCCAGCCGCCGTCCACCTCGCCGATGACGCAGTCGTCGGGGACGAACACGTCGTCGAGGAACACCTCGTTGAACATGGCCAGCCCGGTGATCTCCCGGAGCGGCCGGATGTCGATCCCCGGCGTGGCCATGTCCACGATGAAGTAGGTGATGCCGAGGTGCTTGGGGGCGGTCGGGTTGGTCCGGGCCAGGCAGATCCCCCAGTCGGCCTCGGCCGCCATGGACGTCCACACCTTCTGGCCGGAAATGGACCAGCCGCCGTCCGTGCGGGTGGCGCGAGTCGTCAGTGAGGCCAGGTCCGACCCGGCCCCGGGCTCGCTGAACAGCTGGCACCACGCGATCTCGCCGTGCAGCGTCGGGCCCACCCAGCGCTCCTGCTGCTCGGGCGTGCCGTGGACCGCGATGGTGGGCGCGGCCCACGCCCCCACCTGCAGGTGCGGCACCCGCACCTTGGCCCGGCGCAGCTCCCGGTCGATGGCCAGCTGCTCGGCCGGGCCGGCGCCCCGGCCCCACGGCGGCGCCCAGTGCGGCACCAGCAACCCGGTGTCCGCCAGCCGCCCTCGGCGCTGTTCGCGTGGCAGCGCCGCGATCTCGGCGACGGTCGCCCGGATCTCCTCGTCGAGCGCCCCGTCCCCGTCGAGCAGGTCCAGCCCGATGCGCCGCCGTTCGCCGCCCAGCGCTCGGCGCGCCGCCATGGCCCGCCAGGGTCCCGCCCCGCCGAACAGCTGGCGCAGCGCCAGCGCCCGGCGCAGGTAGAGGTGGGCGTCGTGCTCCCACGTGAAGCCGATTCCCCCCAGCACCTGGATGGCGTCCTTGGCCACCGTCGCGAAGGCCTCGAACGCGATCGCCCCCGCGGCCGCCACCGGCAGCGGGGCTCCGTCGCCGTCGAGGGCCGCGGCCGCGTCCCAGGCCAAGGCCCGGATCTGCTCCAGCCGGACCAGCATGTCGGCACAGCGATGCTTCACGGCCTGGAACTGGCCGATGGGCCGGCCGAACTGGCGCCGGTCCCGGGCGTAGGTGGCGGCGGTGTCGACGCACCACGCCGCCCCACCCGCGCACTCGGCGGCCGCCAGCACCACGCCTACGGCCTCGACCCGG
>DASRJN010000135.1:0-3834 GCA_035649455.1 Acidimicrobiales bacterium | reverse complement strand
CAGGCGGTCGACGTGATCGAGGTGGCCGAGGGCCCGGTGGCCGAGCCGCTGCGGGTGCGCGTCCCGCCCGCGCTGCTGTCAGAGGCCACCGTGGGACGGCTCAAGGACGTTCTCGGTGACCATCCCGGAGATGCGCCTGTGCTGCTCCACCTCGGGGAGCGGCAAGTCGTTCGCCTGCCCGAACAGTGGAACGTGGACACCACAAACGGCCTGCTGGGGCGCCTCCGCGAAGCGCTCGGACCGGGGGCGATCATGTAGCGCATTGCGCGCTCCGCGCGCGTGTTCGGCTACCCGAGTTGCACATGACGTGCGATTTGACTGGACTGGTAGCTCATCCGTCGGCGCAGAACGGGGGCAGCACAGGAGATGTCGTTAGCTGTAGACACCAAGGACTGCACGGCGCTGAGTGACGCAGAGCTGGTCGAGATGGCCGATCTGTGCGCCGAGGGTTCGCACGGCCACGAGGTCGGCATGCTGTCGAAGCAGGCCGAGGCGTGGGTCCTCGTCACGCAGGCCCGCGAAGAGGACCGGCTCAAGGGCTTCGCGTTCTGCACCCTCGAACGGATCGGTGGCACCCCCTGCGTGCTCATCGGCCTGGCCTCGGTGCGGCGCACGTCCAAGCGCGACACGGTGCTGCGCGGCCTCGTGACCGACCTCATGCGCCGCGCCGTCCTCGCCTTCCCGGACGAGGACGTGCTGGTCGGCGCCCGCTTCAGCCAGCCCGGCGGCTTCGATGCCTTCCGCTCGCTCAACGATGTCGTCCCTCGCGCCGCCCACCGGGCCTCCGGTGAGGAGCGCGCCTGGGGCGGCCGCCTGGCGAAGCGCTTCGGCATCGAGACCAGCGCCTACGACCAGCGGGCCTTCCTGGCGCGCGGCGACGGCAGCGGCCATGCTCCCGTGCTCGATCACGAGACCCTCCACCTCGAGGGGATCGAAGACGAGGTGACCGCCCGCTTCGACGACCTCCACGCCCACAAGGGCGACAGCCTGGTGGCGTTCGGCTGGGCCATGGAGGAAGAGCTGCGCAAGCTCGCCTGACCGGGGGCTGCTCCCGGTGGAGCTGAGCGAAGCAATCCGCCGCCGCCGGATGGTGCGGTCGTTCGCGCCGCGCCCCGTCGATCCCGCACTCGTGGACCGGCTCGTTGCCGGCGCACTGCGCGCTCCCAGCGCCGGCAACACCCGCGCCACCGCCTTCGTGGTGCTCGAAGGCGGCGACACCGCCCGCCTGTGGGACGCCACGCTGCCCGCCGAGCGGCGGGGGTCGTTCCGCTGGCCCGGTCTGCTGGATGCGCCCGTCGTAGTCGTGGCGCTCGTGGACCCGGGCGCCTACCCCCGGCGCTACGCCGAAGGCGACAAGGCCGCTACCGGGCTGGGCGCCGGCGTCGAGGCCTGGCCCGTGCCGTACTGGTGGGTCGACGGCGGCATGGCCGTCCAGACGCTGCTGCTGGGCGCGGTGGACGTCGGGCTCGGTGCCTTGTTCTACGGCCTGTTCGAGCACGAGGGCGCCGCGCTGGCCGCCCTGGGGGTCCCCGAGGGCTGGCGAGCCCTGGGCGCGGTCGCGCTCGGATACCCGGCCGACGACCCCGGACCCCCCGGTCGCTCCACGGGACGCCCCGCCCCGCCTGCGGGCACCCGTGTCCACCGCGGCCGCTGGACGCAGAGCTGACGGCTCGTCAGATAGGTTCCCGGCCGTGGAGACCGAGACGGCCATCGACCTCGCCGCCACCACGAACCGGCGGGTGGTGTTGCGTAGCCGGCCGGTGGGCTTGCTCACGCCGGACGACGTCGAGCTGGAGGAGGGCGTGGCGCTACCCGACCTGGGCGAGGGCGAGGCGCTCGTCGAGGTCGACTGGATCGGCATCGATGCCACCGTGCGCACCTGGCTGTCCCAGGGCGAGGGGTACCTGCCCGCGGTCGAGGTGGGCGAGGTCGTGCGGGCCAGCGGGATCGGGCGGGTGGTGGCCACCCGCTGCCCGACCTTGCCCTTGGGCCACGCGGTGTACGGCCTGCCGGGCTGGCAGCGCTACGCGGTGGTCGTGGACGATCCGCTCTCGACCGACCTGGGCACCGACGTCGACGCCCCCGCCATGCTCTCGGTCTACGGCGCCACCGGGCTCACCGCGTATGTCGGGATGGTCGACGTCGGCCAGGTGAAGTCGGGCGAGACCGTGGTCGTGTCGGCCGCCGCCGGGGCCACCGGCTCGCTGGCCGCCCAGATCGCCAAGCTGCACGGCTGCCGCGTGATCGGCATCACCGGTCGGGAGGACAAGGCCCGCTGGCTGCTCGACGAGCTCGGCCTCGACGGCGCCATCGACCACCGCCGCGACGACGTGCGGGCCAAGCTGAAGGAGCTGTGCCCCGATCGGGTCGACGTCTACTTCGACAACGTGGGCGGGCCCATCCTCGACGCCGTGCTCGACCGGCTGGCGATGCATGCCCGGGTGGTGCTGTGCGGCTCGATCGCCATCTACAACGAGACCCGGCGCCCCCCGGGCCCGGCCAACTACTTCCAGCTCATCAACCGCCGGGCCCGCATGGAGGGCTTCCTGTCCCTCGACCACTGGGACCGCTTCGGCGAGGTCTCGGCCCGCCTGGGGGGCTGGATCGCCGAGGGCAAGCTGCGCTACCGCACCGAGGTCTACGAGGGGCTGGAGTCAGCCGTAGACGCGCTCAACGCGTTGTTCACAGGCGCCAACACCGGCAAGACGGTGATCCGGGTATAGCCGGTCGCCCGTCCAGGACGGAGTCGGACGGGCGACCGGCGGGTCCCGGCTCAGCCGGACGGCCCCGCCGCGGGCCGGCCGGCGCCGGGAAATGTTGCCTGGGGCGTGCTGCCCACCTCGTTGTGGAGGTTGCGCGACAGGGCCATGATCGCCAGCGGCCCGAGCAACAGGGCCAGAGTGAGCAGGGCCGCCACGAAGAGCGTCCGCCACCCGCTGGGGCCGAGCCGGATCAGGGGGACGTCCGGCTCGACCCGCGCGCCTCGCGAGGTCGGCTCCATAGCCGTATAGATGTCCGGCAGCCTCGTTTGGTTCCCGGGAATTCGCGCCACGCCCCAACAGACGCGCCAGGAGCCGGGAAGGTTTACCGGCCTCTGAGGCCGAACATCCAGATCTCGCCACCGTCGTCCCGGTAGACGACGCCGTCCGGGATGTCGTCGGGATCGACCGGCGCCGCCCAGAACCGCTCGTCCGGTTCGACCACCACCTCGGCCGGGATGCTGCGCCCGTCGTCGTAGACCAGCTCCACGCGGGTGGCGCCAGGGGGCAGGAACCCGTACACGAGCGACCCGGAGTCGGGCGAGCGAGCCGACCGGGCCGGAGCCAGGCGAGGTATGGCCGGGTCCGCGTCCGGTCCGATCACCGGGCCCTGGTCGTCGCAGCCGAGGTTCGCCTCGCCGAACATCACGCACAGGCCATGCACCGCGTCGTGGCGCACGGTCCACGGCTGACCGTCCGGCAGCGTCCCGGTGATCGCGGCACCGCTCGGCTCTGGCAACGGACCGAACCGGAGGGTGTCGAGGATGGCCCAGGTCTCCGCACGGGTCTCCTCGCTCGCCTGGCGGCCAATGGCGACGAGGACGTAGAAGGCCCGCCCGGCATCCTGGAAGCGGATCCACCAGGAGTCGACCTTGGGCGGTCGCGACAGGCACGCGGCGACCTCGCGGTCGCCCTCGTATCCCGGCGGCGGGAACCGGTCGGGTCGATCGGGGAACAGACTGGTCGGGGCGGAGTGCTGCTCCTGGACGCTGACGAAGCCGTCGGTCGGGCTCATCGCCTTCAGCGCGTTCATGGGCAGCTGGGCGCACGAGCGGCCGCCGGGGACCAGATATCC
>DASRJN010000134.1:0-5701 GCA_035649455.1 Acidimicrobiales bacterium | reverse complement strand
GCGTCGGGGAACTCGACCGGGGCCAGCTCACCCCACAGCGTCCGGTTGGTCGCGACCTCGCCGGTGAGCATGTAGGTCGGGATGCCCGCGAGGTGGAACGCCAGGATGTGCACCTCGAAGTGGCCCCGACGCGCCTCGTTCGTCCAGTGCTCGACGACATCCAGGTTGCGGTAGTGGATGTCGAAGTGGCGCCCGTCGACGTCGAAGGTGGCACCGCCGTACATGACCTGGCCCCACTCGAACGGGCGGAACACCCGCCCCGGCCAGCCCAGGGCATCGAACACAGTCACGTCGATCTCGCCGCGGTAGTACACGGCGAAGTCCCAGTCGCTGTCGGGCCGGTGATCGCCCCGGGCCCGCGACCCGCCGAGCGCCACCGCCTCGACGTTCGGGACCCGCCGGCAGATGCCGACGACCTCCCGGACGAACTCGTCGTCGGTCACCGTTGTCGTCTAGCAGCCGGGCAGGCGCTCGGGCGCCGCCGAGATCGGAAGATGCGCGCCGAGCGGTCCATTTGGGGCACCCTCGTTCGATGAGTCGGTGAACGGCCGCAGCCGGCGGTCGGATCAGGAGGTGGTCACATGAGGTACCTGTTCCTGCTCAACCGGACCGAGGACGGGCTGCCGCAGCCGGGCACGCCCGAGGCGCAGGCGCAGTTCTCGGCGTACCGGGAGGCCAACGAGGCCATGGCCGCGGCCGGGGTGCTCGTGGACTGTGCCCCGCTGGCCCCGCAGTCGTCGTCGACGACGCTGCGGGTGCGCGACGAGGAGCTGCTGATCACCGACGGCCCGGCCGCGGAGATCAAGGAGCAGCTGGGGGGCTACACGATCGTCCGGTGCGCGGACCTCGACGAGGCGCTGAAGTGGGCGGCCACCATCCCGGCCGCGCGGGAGGCGTCGATCGAGATCCGCCCCATCATCGACGTCGAGGGGCCGAGCTGACCGACCGGGTGGAGGAGACGCTTCGCGCCAGCTGGTGGAGCGCGGTGGCGGCTTTGACCCGGCTGACGGGCGACCTGGGGCGCGCCGAGGACGCGGTGCAGGAGGCCTGCGCGGCCGCCCTCGTGCGCTGGCGCGCCGATGGCGTGCCGGCCACGCCCACCGGCTGGCTCGTCGGCGTCGCCCGCCACAAGGCCATCGACGCCATGCGGCGTGAGGGCCGGCGAGCCGAGAAGGAGGCGGCCGCCATGCGAGACCTGGGAGCGTCCGCCCCGGCCGACGCCGGCGGCGGGGACGACGAGCTCGGCCTGATCTTCCTGTGCTGCCACCCGGCCCTGGACCCGGTGGTGCGGGTCGCGCTGACCTTGCGGGCGGTGTGCGGCCTGACCACCCGCGAGGTGGCCGCCGCGTTCCTGGTGCCGGAGGCGACGATGGCCAAGCGGCTGACCCGCGCCAAGGCCAAGATCCGCGACGCGGCCATCCCGTTCCGCTCGCCGGACGACGCCGAGCGTGGCCGGCGGCTGCCCGCGGTGCTCAAGGTGGTCTACCTCGTCTTCACCCAGGGGCACATGGCGACCGGCGGCGACGACCTGGTCCGGGGCAGCCTGTGCGACACGGCCGTCGCCCTGGCCCGGAGGCTCGACCGGCTGCTTCCCGACGAGCCCGAGGTCGCCGGGCTCCTGGCGCTCCTGCTCCTCACCGACGCCCGCCGCGCCGCCCGCACGGACGAGCGCGGCGATCTGGTCCTGCTCGAGGACCAGGACCGGAGCCGCTGGGACGGCTCATTGATCGCCGAGGGCGAGGCGTTGCTCGCACGAGCCTTCCGGCGGGGGAGGCCTGGCCCTTACCAGCTGCAGGCCGGCATCGCTGCGTGCCATTCCGGGGCGCCGACCGCGGACGCGACGGACTGGCGCCAGATCGCGCTCCTCTACGACGAGCTGATCCGGGTGGAGCCCAGCCCGGTGCACGAAGCCAACCGGGCTGTCGCCGTCGCCATGTCCGAGGGCCCGACCGCCGGGCTGGTCATCCTGGACGCACTCGGGCACGACCCGCAGCTCGCCCGCTGGCCCCAGCTCCACATCGCCCGGGCCGACCTCTTGCGCCGCTCGGGCCGTCCCGAGGACGCCTACGAGGCCTACGGCCGCGCCTTGCAACTCGAACCCCCGCCGGCCGAGCGGCGATTCATCGAGGCGCGCCGAGCCGAGCTCGGCTCACCGAGGTCGTGACCTTCGACCCTGGTGCGGACCGGCTCGGGAACGACACCGTGGCGCGGTGGCGGACGGGCCGACGATCGACTCGTACCTCACGTCGTTCGCTCCGGGCATGGCGTGGGACGAGCAGTGCGGATGGCCGCCCGACGTATTCGCCCTGGCCAACCTGGTGCTGGACCAGACGGAGGCGTACCGCTTCGCAGTCGCCCCACCGGCCGGGAGAGCCTGGCCGCCCACCCCGGACTGGGACGAGCAGGTCGTGACGGCCGCCCGGGAGTGGCGTTGCACCGCGGGCCGGCCCAGGCGACCGCAGGAAGGCTGCTCCCGTCGTCGCCCGTCCCGTCAATTGACGATGGCGGCCAGGATGCGGACCGCTCGGTGGCCCCGCCAGGGACCTTGGTCCCTAAACCGCGTGCTGGACGATCAGCTCGTCGATGAGCTGGTCCACGCGCTCGCGCCGGGCCGCCCTGGCGGCGGCAGCGACGTCGGCCGGATCGAGCTGAGCTCGGGTGGTGGCGGCGGTCTCGGCCAGGAAGTCAAAGATGGGGACGCCACCGGGCACCTCCGCCAGATCGGGTCTGTGCGCGTCGTATGCGCCCAGGGCACGGGTCGCGAGCTCGGGTTGGCCTCGGGCCATGTGAAGGGCAGCTGCGACCAGGAGTGACCAGAATCGGACCGGGCCCCGGTTGACCTGTACCGCGAGCTGGGCCGACTCCACGAGCGACTGCGCGGCATCTGCCAACTGCCCGAGGGCGATCTGATGCGCAGACACGTGGGTCAGGAATTCGGCGAGCTGCGCGGGATCGTCGAGGTCCCGCCAGATGGCGGCCGCGTCCTGCAGGTGGTCGAGGGCGGCCTGGTCGTGGCCGCGGCGATGGGCGATCAGGGCCAGGATGACCAACGCTCGGGGGACGGGATGGAGAACTCCGGCCGCCGTGCACTCGTTGATCAGCTCGGTCACGAGCTGCTCGGACCGGTCCAGGTCCTCATCAGGCAACGCCCGCTCGACCAGCAGCAGTCGAGTCCAGCCGGCCCCCGGCCAGTCGCCGATCTCGGCAAACAGCCGATGGCTCTCCTCGAGGCACCGCGTCGACTCGGTCTGGTGGGCGCGGTGGTCGGGATACCAGGGGCTGGACAACGTCAAACCGAGAAAGAGGAGCGACACGGCCTCGCCGGGGGCGACCTCCTCGGCGTGGTAGAGAGTGACGGCTTCACGCAATCGGGCCTCGGACCGATCCCACTCCCCGTCGCTCTGGGCGACCATCCCGGCGGCCAGCAGGGCCAGGGCGCGGGTCGAGGGAGCGACCTCGGTGGTGCCGGCGGCCAGGACCGGCTCGCACCAGCGGCGACCGCCGGCCTGGTCGTAGAAGAACCAGTACTGACCGAGCGCGCCCACGATCCGAAGGGCGAGGCCTTGATCGTGGTCCAGCGCCCATTGCAGGGCGCGCTCGATGTTGCCCGCTTCCTCCCGGAGCCGGCGGCTGCGGCGCCGCTGGTCGTCGAGCAGGCGGATCCCCAGCCGATCGCACAGGTACGCGACTGCCCGGGCGTGCGCCCGCTGAACGTCGTCCGTCTCGCCCGCCTCGTCGAGCCGTGAGGCCAGGTACTGGCGGAGCGGTTCGAGCAGCCGGTACCGGGCCGTCGCCGGGTCGAACGTGACGAGGGACTTGGCCACGAGCTCGTCCACCCCGTCGAGGACGTCGAGGCCGCGCCGGCGGCAGAGGGACTCGACGACGTCCAGGCGGAAGCCGCCGGTGAAGACGGACAGCCACCGGGCGAGCGTCTGCTGCTCGCCGGTGAGCAAGTCGTAGCTCCAGTCGAAGGTCATCCGCAGGGTCCGGTGCCGCTCCTCGTCGGGAGCCGTCGGGCGGGAGCGCGTGAGGATCGAGACCTGGTCGTCGAGCCGCGCCGCCAGATCGGCGAAGCTGACCGAGCGCAGCCGCCCGGCGGCCAGCTCGATGGCGAGGGGGATCCCGTCCAGCGCCCGGCAGATGCGCACGACCGGCGCCACGTTCTCGGCGTCGAGGTCGAGGTCGGGGTTCAGCGCCCGGGCCCGGTCGAGCAGCAGCTGGACGGACTCCACCCGGGCCAGCTCGTCCGGCGCCTGCCGCGAGCCGTCCGGCACGGCCAGGGGCCTGACCGGCCAGACGCGCTCGCCCGCCAGGCCCAGCGGCTCCCGGCTCGTGGCGAGCACACGCAGGCCGGGGGCGCCGCCGAGCAGGCGTCGGGCGAGCGCCAGGCTGGCGTCGAGCACATGCTCGCAGTTGTCCAGCACCAGCACTCCGCGCAGCCGCTCGCACTCACGGTCGAGGGCCTCGAGCGGATCCGGTCCGGCCTCGACCTCGAGCGCGTCGGCAACGGCCTGGGCCACCTGGTCGCCGTCGCCCACGGGCGCCAGCTCGGCCAGCCACACCGCCTCACCCCGACCGGCGAGGGTGCTGGCGGCTTCGAGCGCCATGCGCGTCTTGCCGCTGCCCCCCGGCCCGGTGAGCGTCACCAGCCGTTCGCGCTCGACCAGCTCGGCGAGGCGTTCCACTCCTCCGCGGTGGCCGACGAAGCTGGTCAAGGGCACCGGCAGCCGACCCTCCCGTGCCGGGCCGGGAGCGCCCAGGCGCGGATCGCCGGGCCGGACCAGCTCCCAGACCTCCTCGGGGCGCTCGATCCCTCGCAGGGTCCGCCGGCCCCGGTACAGCAACCGCACGCCCGAGGGCAGCTGGTCGGCCGCGAGGCCCGCCGTCACCCCGGACACGAGCGTCTGCCCCCCGCCGGCCAGGGCCCGCAGCCGGGCCGCCCGGTTCACGGCCGGCCCGTACCAGTCGCCCCCGCGGGGCTCGGCATCGCCGGTGTGCACTCCGGCCCGCGCCCGAAGTCCCAACCCCTCCGGCCAGTCCTCGGCCGCGAGGGCAGCCTGCACCGCCACGGCGGCGTCCACCGCCGCGACCGGATGGGTGAACACCGAGAACGTCGAGTCGCCCTCGCCCTTGGTCCGGACCAGCTCGCCACCCGCGGCCGCCACCGCGCCGGCGATGACCTCGTCGTGGCGAGCCACCCCCTGGGACATCCCGTCCCGGTGACGTTCCCACAGCGCCACCGAGCCGACGATGTCGGTCAGCAAGAACGAACGTGGGTACCAACTCCCGCTACCCGCCGGCACCACCCGATGATCGCAGGCCACGCTTACCCTCGGCTCTAAAACAGAAGATACTTGACTAAAGAGGTTCTCGTTTCTATGGTCAAGTGCAGACGGTCATGGAGAGGAGTGGGTTGATGGCGACGGCATTCGTGCTCTCCGGAGGTGGCAGTCTCGGGGCCGTCCAGGTCGGCATGTTGCACGCGCTCGCCGATCACCACCTGGAGCCGGACCTGCTCGTGGGCGCCTCCGCCGGGGCGCTCAACGCTGCCTTCGTCGCGGGCAAGGGGTTCAGCCGCGCGACGATCGACGAGCTGGCGGGGGTGTGGACCGGGTTGCGCCGCCAGGACGTGTTCCCGTTCGCCCCGCACCGCCACCTGCTGGCGCTGGCGGGCGCCCGCCCGTCGCTGTGCTCGCCCGAC
>DASRJN010000133.1:0-10750 GCA_035649455.1 Acidimicrobiales bacterium | reverse complement strand
AGCGGGCGGCGACCTGATCGTCTACGGCGGGTCGACGCTGGTCAGCGGCCTCATCGCCGCCGGCCTGGTGGACGAGCTCCATCTGTTCGTCAACCCCAGCGCCATCGGCGACGGACTGCCCGTGTTCGCCAACCTCGACGCCAACCAGCCGTTCACCCTGGTCGCCGCCCAGCCCTTCGAGTGCGGCATCACCGCCATGCATTACGCCCCCAAGGGGTGATTGAGGCCCCTGTCGGGGTCTTTCGCCTCTAACCACGCTCGCGGTTGCGGCGCACCCTGAGGCCATGAGGCTCGGGCAGTGGTGGACGACGAAGCACAAGATCGTGGTGGGCGCGGTGGTGGCTGCCGTGCTCATCACGGGAACCCCGGCGGCGTGGGTGTGGGCGGGGGACGACGGCGGCAGCACCGTTGCGGTCTCGGACCCGCTGGAGCCCGAGACCACGACCACGACGCCGCCCAGCACCACGACCACGCTTCCCGACACCACGTCGAGCAGCGAGACGACCACCGCGCCGTCGACCGCTCCGCCCACGACCGCGCCCCGGCTGCGCGTGCCCGGGCAACCCACGAACGTCGAGGCCCGACCAGGCGGCGGCTCGGGTGAGATCGCGGTCCGGTGGGGCCCGGCCGCCCGAGCTACCGGCTACCGGATCCTGCGGTGCGACGAGCCCGATGGCTCCTACGTGGTCGCGGCGGACATCAACGTCACGACCGGGGCGGTGAGCAAGGCGGCCGACGTCACGACCATCTGGTCGGAAAACCACAACTACCGGCCCGAGGGCCCCGGCCTGACGGCCCCCGACGGATCTCCGTGGTTCGAGCTCATCGACGTCGGCAGCGACCCGCGGTGGTACGAGCTCGTCGCCTACAACGCCGCCGGCGCGGGGCAGGCATCCGCCGTCGTGTGGTCGTCGAGGCCCGGCGGCGGGGTGGACCTGCCGCCCACCTCGGCGCCGACGACGCCTGTGACGCCGTCGACGCCGGGACCGGCGTGAGTCAGGTGGCGAAGTCCGGGGTGGCGGAGCGAACCGACTCGCTGCGCCCCTTGGGCTCCTCCCAGTCCTCCTGGCGGCCGAGCGCGGTGAGATCGAGGAAGTAGTACGACCCGCCGGTCGACTCCAGCCCGCGGGCGTACTGCGAGTAGGTGTGGAAGATGCGGCCGTCGACCCGGAGGAAGACGCTGCGGCCCGGCAGCTCCATGGACTGGCTGGTGTCGAAGCCGTCGCCCCGGGCCTCGAACTCGGCCTGGGTGCGGTAGTTGTACTCGATGGGCTTCACCGACTCGTCCATCGTCACGCCGAAGTCGTAGTTGAAGCTGGTGCCGTAGGACGAGACCCAGGGGATGTCCCAGCCCCGGGCCTTCCTCCAGCGCTCCAGCTTGTCGATCGGTGCCCGGGACACCATGGCGTAGCTGGTGTCGCGGGCGTGGAGGTGGCGGAGGAACCCGGGCGACACCTCGTCGGTGCCGGCCGTGCAGCTGGGGCAGCCCTCCTCCCAGGTCGGGTCGAACATGAAGTGGTAGACGACGAGCTGCCGGCGGCCGTCGAACAGGTCGGACAGGTGCACGGGGCCGTCCGGGCCCTCGAAGGCGTAGTCCTGCTCCACCTCGACCATGGGCAGGTTGCGGCGCTCGGTGCTGAGGGCGTCGCGGGTGCGGGTCAGCTCCTTCTCCTTGGCCAGCAGGTCCTTGCGGGCGGCGAGCCATTCGTCGCGGCTGGCGATCCTGGGAAGGCTCATCGAGAAGCTCCTTGCGTAGCGCGTGGCGCGCGGGTTCGCCCCACACCAAGTACTGACCGGCGGCGCGCCCCGAAATCATCGGGTTCCGGGCCTTGACCCTCCCGTCACAGGAGGGTCGAGGATCGCGGCATGGCTTCCATCCGCAAGGTCATCCCGCTGGGCGCGTCTCCCGAGGCCGTGTGGGAGGCGCTGGCCGACTTCCAGGCCGTCCACGAGCGCGTGGCCCCGGGCTTCGTGACCGATTCGCGCCCGGAGGGCGAGGACCGCATCGTCACGTTCGCTCCCGGGGGCGAGGCCCAGGAGCGACTCGTCACCGCCGACGCCGCCGCCCGTCGCCTCGTCTACACCGTGGTGCGCAGCGGGCTGGGCGCGACCCACCACCAGGCCTCCGCCGAGGTCCACGAGGAGCCGGACGGCGGGGGTTGCCGCCTGGTGTGGACGACCGATGTGTTGCCCGACGCCCTCGGCCCGGTGATCGACGGCCTCATGGACGAGGGGGCCGTGGCCATCGCCCGCACGCTCGCCGGGTGAGAGGATCGGGCGGTCATGGACGTGCTCCTCAGCATCGGGCAGTTCTCCAAGATGACCTACCTGAGCGTGAAGGCGCTGCGGTACTACCACGACGTCGGCCTGCTGGAGCCGGCGCTGGTCGATCCCGGTACCGGCTACCGGCAGTACGCGGTGGACCAGGTGGGCACGGCCCAGGCCATCCGCCGCTTCCGGGACCTGGAGATGCCGGTCGAGGAGGTGCGCGAGCTGCTGAAGGCGCCCGACGAGGCCAGCCGCAACCGGGCCATCCTGGTCCACCTGGAGCGCATGCACCGCCAGCTCGACCAGACCAAGGCGGCGGTGGCGTCGCTCCAGTCCCTGCTGAGCGATGGCCCGGGGCGGGGCGCGCGGGTGGACATCCGCCGGCTGCCGGCCACGCAGGCAGTGGTCGCCCGTGCCGAGGTGGTCTTCGACGACTGCGGTGACTGGCTCCCGCCCGCGCTGGACGGGCTCCGGGCCGGGGTCGAGGCCCGGGGCCTGACCGTGGCCGGGGCCGACGGGGCGTTGTACTCGGACGCGTTCTTCGAGGCGGGGGTGGGCGAGGTGACCGCGTTCGTGCCGGTGGCGGGCGGCGGGCCCGAGGCGGTCGAGCTGCCGGCGACCACCGCGGCGGTGCTGGTGCACGAGGGCCCGTTCGCCGACCTGGACCGGGCCTACGGAGCGCTCGGCACCGCGGTGGCCGAGATGGGAGTGGCGAGTGCCGGGCCCATCCGGGAGCACTACCTCAGCGCGACCAGCACCGAGGTGTGCTGGCCGGTGGCGGCCGCGCCCGGGTGATCGACCGGGCCGTGATCACCGAGCGCCTGGAGGCCGCGGGCTGCGTCGCGGCGGGGGAGGAGGCCGCCGAGCTCGTGGCGGCCGCGCCCGACGCGGCGACCTTGGAGGCGTGGATCCGGCGCCGGGAGCGGGGTGAGCCCCTGGCCTGGATCACCGGGACCCTCTGGTTCTGCGGCCGGCCGGTGCGGGTCGACCCCGGCGTGTACGTCCCCCGGTACCAGACCGAGGTGCTGGCGGTGCGGGCGGCGTCGCGCCTAGCCCCGGGAGGCCGGGCGGTCGATCTGTGCACCGGCGCCGGCGCGGTCGCCGCCCACCTGCTCGCCGAGGTGCCCGGGGCCGCGGTGGTGGGCGTGGACCTCGACCCTCGGGCCGCGACCTGCGCCCGGCGCAATCACGTCCCTGCCGCGGTGGGAGACCTCGGGCGGCCGCCCCTGCGTCCCGGGGCGTTCGACCTGGTCACCGCGGTGGCGCCCTACGTGCCCACCGGTGCGCTGCGGTTCCTGCCCGCCGACGTCCAGCGCTACGAGCCCCGCCGGGCGCTCGACGGGGGCGACGACGGGCTGGACCTGGTGCGGCAGGTGGTCGCGGCCGCCGGTTGGCTGTTGCGGCCCGGTGGCTGGCTGCTGGTGGAGGTGGGCGGCGACCAGGACCGCGCGCTCGCCCCCAGCCTGGCCGCGGCCGGTTTCGAGCCGGCCGAGCCTTGGCACGACGAGGACGGCGACCTGCGAGGCGTGGCCGCCCCCAAGCCTGCACCGCGGCTCGTCTAGCCCCGGCGCCGCCGGGGTATCCGGGGAGGGTCCGCACCCAAGGAGCAACCAACGATGGGCTTCGGAACCAGTCTCTTCCTTCTCGCCGTGGGCGCCATCCTCACGTTCGCCGTCAACGTGAGCGTGCAGGGCCTGGACCTCGACGCGGTGGGCGTGATCCTCATGATCGTCGGGGGCATCGGCATCATTGCCTCCCTCGTGTTCTGGAACAGTTGGGGTGGGTTCAGCGGCGGCCGGCGACGCCACACCATCGTGGAGGAAGACCCCTACTACCGCCCGTAGCCCTGCGCTAGAACGCCGCGGTGACCTTCTACGTGGTGCTCCGGCGCACCGGGCCTCGCTGGGACCCGGACCGTGCGGTCGAGCAGCAGGAGGGCTGGGACGAGCACGCCGCCTTCATGGACGGGCTCGTCGCCGCCGGCTTCGTCGTGCTCGGCGGGCCGCTGGCCGACGAGCAGCGAGTGGTGCTGGCCGTCGAGGCCGCCGGCGAGGACGAGGTGCGCACCACCCTGGGCCGGGACCCCTGGAGTGGCACGCACCTCGTGCTCAGCTCGGTCGACCGCTGGACCATCCGGCTCGACGGCCGGGGCCGGTCCTAGGCAGCCGCCCGACCGGAGACGCTGATGAGAGCGCGCTGAGGCGCCGGAGATACGCGCATCTCACCTACGCTGTGAGCGTGGCGGGCCGGGGTGGCGCCGCCCGAAGGGGGAGTCATGACCGACCTGCTCGACGCGCCCGGCGCGCCACCGGTTGAGGCTCCGGCCGCGCCGGTCACCCCGACCCCGGCGCGGGAGGCAGGCCCGCTGCCCGCTCACTGGCTGCTGGCCGGCCTGCTGCTCGGCGCGGGGGCCATCCACCTGGCGATGGTGCCGTCCCACCTGAGCGAGTCCGGGGTCGAGGGCGCCGGCTTCATGCTGGCTGCGTGGGCCCAGATCCTGCTGGCCCTGGGGCTGCTGGTCCGGCCCCGGCGCGTGATGCTGTACGCGGTCGTGGCCGTGAGCGCGGCCTGCATCGCGGTGTGGGTGCTGAGCCGGACTGCGGGCCTCCCCTTCGGAGCGCACTCCGGCCATCCCGAGACCGTCTCGTTCGTGGACGGCGCGTGCGTGGCCCTGGAGGTCGCGGCGCTCCTGGTGGCGGGTGCGCTCCTGCTCGGCGTGCGCCGCGCCGGCCTGGCGCAGGCGCGGGGCCTGGCGGCCGCGGGGGCGGTGGGCGCCCTCCTGGTGGCCACGGCCGCGGTGACCTCCCCGGCGGCGCGCGACCATGCCGCGGCCAGCCACGGCGACCACGGCGATGCGGCCGCCGCCACCCCGGCGCACGACCACGGCGAGATGGCGACCACGGCCGGGGCCACCGGGTCGGACGACGACCTCGGGTTCGGCGCCCTGTCGAACGGCCACCAGCACGAGCACGGCAACGACGAGGCACTCACCCCGGAGGAGACGGCCACGCTGGCGGCGCAGATCGCGGCGACCTCCCAGCTGGTCGAGCGATTCCCCACCATCGCTGCGGCCGAGGCCGCGGGCTGGCGGCGGGCGGGGCCGTTCTCGCCGGGTCTCGGGACCCACTACCAGGGCCCCAGCGGCGGCCTCGGCCCCGACGTCGGCGCCCTGCCCATGCTGGTGTTCGACGGCCTCGGCCCCGACGCTCCGCTGGCGGGCTTCATGTACATCAACTACGGCACCTCCAGCGAGCCGGAGGGCTTCGCCGGGCCCAACGACCACTGGCACTACCACGAGCGGGTGTGCATCGTGTTCCAGCCCGACGGCACGATCGACACACCCTTCGGCGCCGACCTCGAGGGCGTGACGGGTCAGCTGTGCGAGGCCGCCGGCGGCACGTACATGGCCCTCACCGGCTACATGGTCCATGTCTGGAGCGTGCCGGGCTACGAGTCGCCCGACGGCATGTTCACCGAGCTCAACCGCAAGGTGACCTGCCCGGACGGGACCTACCACAAGATCCCCCTCGAGGAGTTGGGCGACCGGGACTCGACCTGCCTCAACCCGTGAGGCCGCGACCCGTGAAGGCCGCCCGCCCCCAGCGCCGGGCGGCCTCAGGGCCGCCGAAGGTGACGGCCCAGTTGAGCGGCGGGGCCCCTGTGCAGCGGCCGACGAGCAGATCGGCGGCTACCAAGAGCCCCACCGCGTCCTTGAGCCGGGCCCCGAACCGACGGGTAACTTGTGGGGCCGAGAGGGAAAACTACGGCGCGTGTTCTGGCCCGTCAATGCCCTCTAAAGTGCGCGCGCCCATGTACTCCATTGTCGCACCCTGAAGTGCACTTTTGGTGCACGCGGTGAGCGGCTACGGTGCCATCGTGGGGAGACTTGGGGAACTGCACTCTGGCCGGCGCGGCCGGCACGGCGCGTCCCTGCTGGGGGCACTGCTGGCCGTGACCGGGCTGGTAGCCGCGGCGTGCGGCGGCGGAGGCGGCGGGGGAGACGGCGGCGACGCCGCGGGCCCGGCCGAGGCCGAGCAGCATCCCGCCGAGTGGGTGCGGGTGGGCCTCGATCTGGCCAACAGCCGGGCCGTGACCGGCGAGACCGCCCTGGACGTCGACAGCGTGGCCGGGCTGGCGCCGGTGTGGGACATGCGGGGCCTCAACGGGATGAGCGGCACGCCCATCGTGTCCGGCGGCGTCGTCTACTTCGGCGACTGGACCGGGCACTTGCGGGCGCTGCGCTCCGACGACGGCACCGAGGTGTGGAACCGCCAGCTCGGCGACAACTACATCGGTGGATCGGTCGTCCTCGACCGCGACAACGTCTACGCGGGCACGTTCGACGGGCGCATCGTGGCCCTCTCCCGCGCCACCGGTGAGCCCGTGTGGGACACGCAGGTCGGCGACCACCCCAAGGCGGTCATCTTCGGTTCGCCGGTCGTGGTGGACGGCCTCGTGGTGGTGGGAGTGGCCAGCTTCGAGGTGTTCGCCACCGGCAACCCCAACACCTTCCGCGGCCACATCGTGGCCCTCGACGCCGCCACCGGCGCCGAGCAGTGGCGCTTCTACGTGACCGCGGGCGACGCCACCCAGGCCGCGGGCGTGTCCATCTGGTCGTCGCCGGCCATCGATACCGACCGCGGCGTGGTCTACATCGGCACCGGCCAGTCCTACGGGCTGCCGGCGTCGCCCCTCAGCGACTCGCTGCTGGCGCTCGACCTGCAGACCGGTCAGGAGGTGTGGCACACCCAGTTCACCGCGGACGACGCGTGGACCCTCACCCAGCCCACCGGGCTCGACGCCGACGTGGGCGCGATGCCCAACCTGTTCCAGGTGGACGGGAAGGACGCGGTGGGCGTGGGCGACAAGGCTGGGACCTACCGGGCGCTCGACCGCGAGACGGGCGAGATCCTGTGGGAGGCGCCGCTCACGGCGGGCGGCACGCAGGGCGGGGTCATGGCCTCCGCCGCGGTGGCCGACGGCACGGTGTACGTCACCTCCAACGACGCGTCCCGCGAGGCTGACATGGTCGCGCTCGACGTCGACACCGGCGAGGAGCAATGGCGGGTCGAGGTCGGCGCGCACATAACCGGGCCGGTCACCTGGGCCAACGGCGTGCTGTACGTATCGGACGACTCCGGCCGCATCGCCGCCTACGACGCCGCCGACGGGGCACGCCTGTGGTCCTACTCCGTGCCGTTCCCCGCCGCCGGTGGGATCGCGGTGGTCGACGGCGTGATCTATGCCGGGTGGGGGTGGTGGCTGGCCGGCGCGCCCGACAACCCGGACGGCGGCGTGATCGCCTTCGCGGTGCCGGCCGACGGTGCGCCCGCCACCAGCCAGCCCGCCGAAGCCGAGAGCGGCGACGACGTGGGCGCCACCGTGTACCGGCAGCGGTGCGCGGCCTGCCACGGCGGCTCGGGCGAGGGCGGCAGCGGCCCGAGCATGGTGGACGTGGACGAGCGGCTCAGCCGCGACGAGCACGTCACCGTGGTGCGCGACGGCAAGGGCAACATGCCCGCCTGGCAGGACACGCTCACGGACGAGGAGATCGAGGCGGTCGTCGACTACGAGCGCGACGTGCTGGCGAACGGCTCCGGCTGACCGCGCTCACTCCGGCGCGTCACACTGAGCCCGGAGGCAATCGGGCAGCTGCGCGACGGCCTCGTCCCGGCCGAGCGCCTCTCCCGCGCCGCGCTCGGCCGCGGGGAGCCACTCCGCGAACGGGATCGCCGTGACGCGGTGGCGGCCCGAGGCGGTGTGGACCTCGTCCAACCGGGCCAGGGCCTCGGGCGGGAAGCAGGCCTCCAGCCGGGCCAGCGCCGGCCACACCCGGCGATGGACCAGCGTGACCTTGCCGTTGATCAGGCGCAGGCGCACCACGTCGGGCGAGTCCCGCAACCCGTTGAGCACGTCGTAGATCTGGTGGGCGGCGGGATGCGCCCACCAGCTCCCGCGGATGGGCTCACCGGCGGCCAGCTCGGCGCCGTTGGGGATGGGCCCGCGCGCTGACTCCAGCAGCATCCCGTGCTCGGCCAGCACGGGCAGGAGGTCTTCCACACCCGCAGTCTGTCAGGCGACCAGCTCGCTCCCGGCGTCGGCCGCCACGGGCGGCGTCGTGGCGCGCACGCGGTCGCGGCGGTCGCCCGCCGCCAGCGCCACGGCGGCCAGGACGACGCCCGAGCCCACACCGAGGATGGACCAGGGGACGCCGAACAGGCTGACGAGGGCCCCGGCCAGGCCCACGCCGGCCAGCTCGGCGGTGCTGCCGGCCACGAGGTCCGCGGCCAGGATGCGGCCGTGGGTGCGCTCGGGGCTCGACCGCTGCAGCAGGGTGCGGGACGGGCCGGAGATCACCGCGGTGGCCACGCCCCACAGCCCCACGCCCACGAACGCCACCACCACCCAGGGCGTGCCCAGGTAGATGATGGCGGTCACGCCCGACGCCCCCACGCCCAGCGCCACCCAGCGGAACGAGGCCAGGCGGTCGCCGAGGCGGGCGGCCAGGAGACCGCCCGCCACCAGGAAGATGCCGAACGCGCTCTGCAGCGCGGCGAACACCCCTTCCGAGCGACCGAGGACGTCCCTCACGTAGAGCGGCTCGCACAGCAGCGCCATGCCGTACAGCAGGTGGACCGCGAAGGTGCAGGTCACCGTGCGGCGCAGGATGCCGGTGCGGGCGATCAGCCGCCAGCCCGCCAGCGCGGCCCGCAGCCCGACAGGCGGGGCGCCCTCGTCGCCGTCGGCCGGCGCGGCCGGGCGCAGGTGCACCAGGGGCAGGATGGCGAGCCCCAGGGCGTAGGTCAGGGCATCGAACACGAAGGCGCCCTGGAACCCGAACAGGGCGATGGCCCCGGCCCCGGCCGCGGGACCGACCACGATGGCGAGCTCGTCGGTGAGCGAGACGAGCGCGTTGGTGCGCGCCAGGTGCTGCTCGGCGACCAGGCGGGGCGGCATGGACTGCAAGGCCGGCAGCGAGAACGCCATCGAGGCGCCGTGCAGCGCGCTGATCAGGGCCAGGGTGTGGAAGTCGTTTGCCCCCAGCAAGGCGAGCGAGGCGGCGACGCCCACCACCTTGGCGGCGGCCAGTGTGGGCCGGGGCCCGATGCGGTCGATGACCAACCCGGTGACCGGCCCGAGCACGATGCCCGGCAGCACGAAGGCCAGGCCGAATAGGGCCACGTCCCCGGCCGTCGCGTCGTACTCGTAGGCGGCATAGACCCAGACGGCGATGATGGTCGCCCAGGAGCCGATGGCGCTCAGCGCCTCGCCCACCAGGAACGTGGCGACGCGAGCGGAGAAGGGGGAGGCCCCGCCGGGCTCCGTCACGCGCATTCCGTCGACGGTAAGGGGCGGCGGGTCAGACCGTCATGTGACTTTCGGGTCGGCGGGCTCGTCGGGATCGCCGGGCAGGACGCCCAGCCGCTTGAGCCTGCGGGCTCCGGGCATGGGGGGCGGCGGCTCGGGCAGCGCCTCGCCCGCGGGGCGTGGCCACGCGATGGGCGTCACGTCGCTGCGGATGGGCTCGCCGGCGCCGATGCCGGCCCGGTCCACCGACGGGTGACTGCCGCCCGCCGCACGGGTGCAGCCGTCGGCGAAGTAGATGACCGTGTGCACCCGGCGGACCCGGTCGGTGCGGTTGGGCCGGGCGAGATGGGCGGTGAGCCCGTGGTGGAACGCCACCGCTCCCCGGGGCAGCGCCACGAACGCCGGTGCCCGGTCGGCGAGCACCGGGTCGACGAGCAGGTCCTCGGGCTCGCCCGAGAAGATGTCCACGAAGCGATCCAGGCCGAGGCGGTGGGAGCCGGGGACGTAGCCCATGCACCCGCCGTCCAGCGTCACCCCGTCGAACGGGACCCAGGCGGTGACGGTGCGGGCCTCGGCGATGGGCCAGTAGGGCTGGTCCTGGTGGGCGTCGGTCTCCCGCCCCCCGGGCTCCTTGTACAGCGCCTGGTCGTGCCACAGCCGCACCGTGTCCACGCCGAGCAGGGTGGCGGCCGCCTCGCCCAGCCGGGCGTGGAAGGTGAGCGGCCGGACGCCGGGGCTGTCCTCCCACAGGTTCTGGCATTGCAGGAAGGACTGCTCGTAGCGGCTCTTCTCGCCCAGCGTGCGGGTGTCGGCCGCCTTGCGCCGGGCCACGGCCGCGTCCACTGCCGCCCCGAGGCGATCGAGCTCCTCGCCGTCCAGCAGTCCGTCGAGGACCACGTAGCCGTCCCGGCGGAACGCCTCGACCGCCTCGTCGGTTGCGCGCACCTTCGCCTCCCTCACCGGCCCGCCCGGGACGACAGCTTGTCGTCCCTGGCGGGCGGCGCGCCATGTCAACCCCGGCCGGCGGGCACCGGCTCGTCGGCCGGCGTGGGCTCAGGCGGGAGCTCGGGGAGCGGCTCGGCATGGCCCTCGACGTCGAGGTTGGGCAGGATGCGGTCCAGCCAGCGGGGGAGCCACCAGTTGCGGTCGCCCAGCAGCTCCATCGTGGCCGGCA
>DASRJN010000132.1:0-2975 GCA_035649455.1 Acidimicrobiales bacterium | reverse complement strand
GGCGAGGGCCGCGATCAACGGGAGAGCAAGGATGAGCCCGGGCGAGCGTCGCATGCGCGGGAGCCTCGCGGGCGCCCCTTGCCGGCAGGTGGCAAACAGGTGAAGCCCCACTGAACGTTCGCGTACTACTCCCCCACCGCGGACCGGTAGCGACCTGGGCGGATCGCGCGATATTGGACCACATGGAGTGAGGGGATCAGCGGAGGAGGGTGACATGGCGAGCGACGCAGTGGTACAGGACGTCCAGGACGCGCACGGCGAGCGGACCCACCTCAGCCCCGAGGCGCGCCGGGCGCAGGGCAAGGCGGCCCGGGCACGGGTGCCGCGGGAAGCCCATGCCGAGCTGAGCCCGGCCGCTGGGCGCGACCCGGTGGGATTGCTGATCGAGCAGGAGCGGGCCCGGGTGCCCGAGCTGGCCCCGATCCGCCACGGGCGGATGCTGGTCTCTCCGTTCACCTTCTACCGGGGTGCCGCGCTGATCATGGCCACCGACCTCGCGGCGACCCCGTCCCCCGGGCTGCGCACCCAGCTGTGTGGCGACGCCCACCTGGCCAACTTCGGCGCCTACGCCTCGCCGGAACGACGCCTGGTGTTCGACATCAACGACTTCGACGAGACGCTGCCGGGGCCCTTCGAGTGGGACGTCAAGCGCCTGACCACCAGTTTCGTCGTCGCAGGGCGCGACAACGGCTTCTCCCCGAAGCAGTGCCGCAAGCTGGCGCTCGCCGTGGTCGGCACTTACCGCCGGACGATGCGGACCTTCGCCCGCCAGACGATCCTCGATGTCTGGTACGCACACCTCGACATCGAGGACCTGCTGAAGGAGTTCGAGCTCTCGCTGTCGCCGAAGAAGCTCAAGCGGGGCGCGGCGGACCTCGCGGCCGCCCAGCACCAGGTGGCCAAGGCTCATACCCGCACCAGCCTCCAGGCGGTGGCCAAGTTGACCACGGTCGCCAACGGCAGGCGGCAGATCGTGAGCGACGCCCCCCTGATCGTCCCGGTCGATGAGCTGACGGACCTCGACACCGCCGCGGTGCTCCGCACCATCCAGGGCCTGCTGGCGACCTACCGGGCCACCCTCCGGTCCGACCGCCGGGTGCTGCTCGACCACTTCTCGCTCACCGACGTGGCCCACAAGGTCGTCGGCGTGGGCAGCGTCGGGCTCCGCGCGTGGGTGCTGCTGTTCGAGTCCGGCCTCGGCGCCGACACGCTGGTGCTCCAGGCCAAGCAGGCCGAGGCGTCGGTGCTCGCCGCCTACGCCGGTGCGTCCGAGTACGCCAACCACGCCGAGCGCGTGGTCGCCGGCCAGCACCTCATGCAGGCGTCCAGCGACATCTTCCTCGGCTGGCTCGCCGCCAGCCCGGCCGAGGGCTGGACCGACGACTACTACCTGCGCCAGTTGCGGGACTGGAAGGCGTCAGCCGACCTGGAGGCCATGGGCCTCCGCAGCTTCGACGTGTACGCCCGCCTGTGCGGCTGGACCCTGGCCCGCGCCCATGCCCGCGGCGGCGACCGCATCGTCCTCGCCGGCTATCTCGGCGGCTCGGACGCCTTCGACCATGCGGTCGTCGACTTCGCCGAGGCGTACGCCGACCTCAACGAGCACGACCACGCCGCCCTGGCCGAGGCCGTCGCCACCGGCCAGGTCCAGGCCGAGACCGACGTGTGAGCGCTTGCGGCGAGGCTCGTCGTTCCGACCGTCTGCGCGGCGCGTCGTGGTGCACCTCCGCGCCGTCGTGACCGAGTAGTGCGGCGGAACTAGCGCGATGGCAGGATCCGCACCGGCACGGTGCGTGGCCCGCGGACCTGGCCGGCCGACCAGGTGACGGACTCCGGGTCCGACAGCTCGAAGTCCGGATAGCGCCGCATCCACTCCTCCAGCGCGACCCGGAGCTCCATGCGGGCCAGGTTGGAGCCGAGGCACCGGTGGATCCCGAGCCCGAAGGCCGCGTGGCGGTTCTCCTCCCGGTCGAGCACGACCTGGTCGGCGTCGGCGAAGAACGCGGGATCCCGGTTGGCCGCCGGGAACGGGAGGAGGAGCCAGTCGCCCTCCTTCATCGGGTGGCCGTTGAAGTCGAAGTCCTCGGCCACCAGCCGGGCCATGGTCACCGGGGCGTACGCGCGCAGGAACTCCTCCATCGCGACCGGCATGAGGTCGGGCTCGGTGGCGAGGCGCCGGCGGTCGTCCGGGTGCTGCGCCAGGTGCCACAGCGAGGCACCGATGGCCGACCACGTGGTGTCGATCCCCGCGATCATCAGCAGCACCATGGTCCCCCGCACGTGCTCGGGCGCCAGCTTGTTGCCGTCGAGCTCGGCCTCGAGCAGGTAGGTCGTCAGGTCGTCCCGCGGGTGGGCGAGGTGCTCGGCGATGCGCTCGTCCATGTACGCGTCGAGCTCGCCGCCCTCGACCAACGCCTGGCGCTCCTCGATGGCCTGGTCGACGTCCTCCAGCACCATGCGGATGAACCGGCGGAAGATGTCGGCGTCCTCCTGGGGGAAGCCCAGCATGCCCACGATCACCCGCAGGGGGATGTGCTGGGCATAGTCGATGGCCGCGTCGATCTCCCTGCGGCCCGCCGTGGCTTCGAGCAGCTCGACGCACAGCTCGCGGGTGAACGGCTCCAGGGCGGCGATGCGCTTGGGCGAGAACGCCGGGAGCAGGAGCCGCCGGGCCAGGGCATGGAACGGCGGGTCGGAGGTGATGGGCGGCGCCAGGCCGATCGGAGCCGGCAGGTCGTCGGGGCCGGGCCGCATCTCGCTGACCACGACCGACCGGGACGTGAAGTGCTCGGTGTCGTAAGCGACGGCGGCCACGTCCTCGTGGCACACCGGCAGCCACGTGCCGCCATAGCGACCGCTGTGGGCCACCGGACACCGCTGCCGTAGCTCGTCCCAGATGGGGAACGGGTCGGCCACCCACTGCGGGTCGGTGTGGTCGAAGTCGGTGTCCCAGCTCGCTACCGGCGGATGTTGGG
>DASRJN010000131.1:0-6772 GCA_035649455.1 Acidimicrobiales bacterium | reverse complement strand
GTGCTCACGACGTTCAAGGCCAAGGGCCTCATCTCGGACCACCACCCGCTCGGGTGCGGCGTGCTGGGCCGCAGCGGCACGCCGGTGGCGAGCTGGCTGATGAACGAGTCCGACCTGCTCCTGGTGTTCGGGGCCAGCTTCTCCAACCACACCGGGATCGCCGACTACAAGCCCATCGTCCAGGTCGACTACGACCCCATGGCGCTCGGGCGGTTCCACCCCGTGACGGTGCCGGTGCTGGGCCACGTGGGTGTGACCGCGCGGCTGCTGGCCGAGGACCTACCCGCCGCCCCCGAGCGGGCGGACCAGCGCGGCGACATCGCCGACCGCTGGGGCATCTGGCGCGAGGAGAAGGAGCGCCGCCTGGCCGACGACCGCGGCCAGGGCGTGAGCTCGGCCGCGGTGTTCGCGGCCATGAACCGGCGGATACCCGAGGACGCGGTGATCACGGTCGACGTGGGCAACAACGCCTACTCGTTCGGGCGGTACTTCGAATGCACCCGCCAGGCCATCCTCATGTCCGGCTATCTCGGCTCGATCGGCTTCGGCTACCCGGCAGCCATGGGAGCCTGGGCGGCGGCACCGGACCGGCCGATCGTCGCCGTCACCGGCGACGGCGGCTTCGGCCAGTACCTCGCCGAGCTGACGACTGCGGTCAAGTACGGCATGCGCATCACCCACGTCCTGCTCAACAACCACTCGCTGGGCAAGATCACCAAGGAGCAGCGGGCCGAGCGCTACGACGTGTGGCAGACGTCGCTGCACAACCCCGACTTCGCGGCCTACGCCGAGCTGTGCGGCGCGCGGGGCGTGCGGGTGACCGCGGCGGACCAGCTCGACGACGCGCTGGCCCACGCCCTCGCGCACGACGGCCCGGCCCTGGTCGAGGTCCTGTGCGACCCTGAGCTCGTGTGAGGGGCTGAGCCTCACGTAGCTAGTTCGCCGCAGCTGTGTTCGGCCGGGAACCATGGCCGAGTTCCTGGCGAGCGAAGACGTCGTGGTCGCGGCGACGGCCCCGGCGGCAGTGCCCCGGCTGCCCGCGCCCGCCCCCGCATAGCCGCCCTCTACCGTCAACCCCGTGGAACCGTTCGGGGTCGCAGTGTGGTCGTCGGCCGAGTGGCGGGCCGAGGCCGTCGCCTGGCTCGACGCCCGCCTGGCGGACGCCGGGATCGAGCGGACCGGCGAGATCGACCAGCCCCACGTGCGGCCCTGGGCCACGGTCCTCTCGGCGCCGACCTCGGCGGGCCGCGTGTGGTTCAAGGCGGCAGGACCGGGGACCGCCTTCGAGGTCGGGCTGTACGAGCTGCTCCACCGGGTGGCGCCCGACTACGTGCTGCCCCCGCTGGCCACCGACACCGCGCGCGGCTGGCTGGTGCTGCCCGACGGCGGGCCACCCCTGGGCGAGCGGCTGGCCGGGCCGGCGCTGGTCGACGCCATGGAGACGGCGCTCCCCCACTACGGGTCACTCCAGCGGGCCCTGGCCCCCGAGGCGGGGACGCTGCTGGACCTCGGCGTCGAGGACATGCGCGCCCCGGCCCTGGCCGAGCGGTTCGACGAGGCCCTCGCCGCCGGGGCCCGCTACGAGGGCCGCGACCCCGACGCCTACGCCCGGGTGACGGAGCTGCGGCCGAGCTTCGTGGCGTGGTGCGACGAGCTGGCCATCCGCCCGGGCCCGGTCAGCATCGACCACAACGACCTGCACCCCTGGAACGTGCTGGCCGGGGCGGGCGACCGGCTCGACCGGCCGCGGTTCTTCGATTGGGGCGACAGCGTGGTGGCGCCCGCGTTCGCCAGCATGCTGGTGTGCCTCGGGTTCGTGCGCGACCACGTCCCCGACCTGGGCGGCGACCGCGCCGCGCTGATCGTGCGGCTGCGCGACGCCTACCTGGGGGCCTTCGACGACCTGGCCCCCCACGCCGAGATGGTCGAGTCGCTGGAGCTGGCGTGTCGGGTGGGCAAGGTGGCGCGTGCCCTCACCTGGGACCGGTCGGTGCGCGCCCTCGACCCGGCCGACCTCAGCGACGACGACCCGTGGGACTGGCACCGCGCCCCCTACGACTGCATGGTCTCACTGCTGGACGACGACTACCTCGGTGGGGCCTGACCGCCGTCAGATCAGCCCGGTGACGTCGGTCATCCACGACATGTCGCCCGCCATGAGCTGGTCCATCCAGTCGGGCGGAGCCGCGCCCATGAGGGTCCCGAGGTCCCAGTAGTCCTTCCACAGGGTGATGATCCCGTCCTCGACGTGCTGCACGGACACGAACGGCAGCGTGGCCCGCTCGCCGGTGGGCCACTCCCACATCTCGGTGTGCTCGGTGACCACCATGCCGCCCTCGGCGATGCTGGTGGCCGGGCCATGGTCGTAACCGGCCAGCCCTTCCAACCCGAGGCGCAGGCGCTTCTCGATGTCGACCGGCCCGCGGGCCGCGGCGCCCGGCCCGGTGGGCACGTCGAGGTAGATCGACTCGGCGTCGAAGAACGTGCGGATGCGGTCCCAATCGCGGGCGTACAACGCCTCCCAGAACGCGGCGACGACCTCTTTGGGGGTCATGCCGCGAGGCGGACCGGCAGCCGCTTGTACGCGTTCGCGAGGTTCGACCGGACCCGGGCGGGGTCGCCCGCCGGCTCGATGGTCCCGAACGTGGTGAGCAGCTCCTCCACGAACACCCGGGCCTCCAGGCGGGCCAGGTGCGCCCCCAGGCAGAAGTGGGTGCCGATGCCGAAGCTGACGTGCGGATTGGGGCTCCGCCGGATGTCGAAGTCCTGCGGGCGGTCGAACACCGCCTCGTCCCGGTTGGCCGAGGTGTAGACCAGCGCCACCTTGTCGCCGGCCCGGACCTGCTGTCCGCCCAGCTCGGTGTCGGCGGTGGCGGTGCGCCGGAAGTAGTGCAGCGGGTTGCAGTAGCGCAGCATCTCCTCCACCGCGTCGGCGATGAGCGCGGGGGCGGCCCGCAGCGCCGCCAGCTGGTCCGGGTGCCGCATCAGCTCGTGCACGCCCGCGCTCATCATCGCCTTGGTGGTGTCGTTGCCCGCGGTCACCAGCTGGACGAAGAACGAGCCGAAGTCCACGTCGGACATGGGCTCGCCGTTCTCGAACGTGGTCCGCAGCAGCAGGTCGGTGATGTCGTCGCGCGTGCCGACCGACGCCCGCCGGTCCGCGGCCAGCTCGATGCCGTACATCGCCATCTCGATGGAGGCCGAGCCCGGGTCGGCTCCGGCGACCTCCTCGTCCTGGCCGGCGACCATGGCCTCGGCCCAGCGCTGGATGGTCGGCGCGTCCTCCGCGGGCAGTCCCATGATCCCGGCGATGATCCGGGCGGGCAGCGGCCCGGCCACGTCCCGCACCAGGTCCACCTCGCCCCGCTCCGCCGCCGCGGCCAGGATCTCCCGGCACCGCTCGCGCACCTGGGCCTCCATGCCCTCGATCACGCGGGCGCCGAAGTGCGGCGCCAGCGGCTTCCGGTAGGCCGTGTGGCCCGGCGGGTCCATGACCAGCAGCATGTGGCGCATCAGGTCCAGCTGGTCAGGGTCCAGGTCCTCCAGCACCACGCTGCCCTGCCAGGAGGAGAACAGCTCGGGGTGCCGCGCCACGCGCACCAGGTCGCCGTGGCGGAGCAC
The DNA here is from genome assembly GCA_035649455.1 of Acidimicrobiales bacterium. GTDB lineage: Bacteria > Actinomycetota > Acidimicrobiia > Acidimicrobiales > VFJN01 > ZC4RG19. The sequence continues at coordinate 3,151 of DASRJN010000131.1, read as the reverse complement.
CGCCCAGTACCCGGCCTGCCCGGGGATGTCCTGCCAGTGGACCGGATCGTCGCGGCGAAGCTGCGCGAAGGTCTCGTGCACGCCGTCGCCCAGGTACCAGTCCGGGTCGTAGATGTCGACCGGCTCACCCATGCGAGCGATACTAGAACGCGTTTCACTTCTGCGAGGGGGCTCCTATGACCGCCATCGACGCACCGCCCGAGGCCATCCACTTCGGCGAGTCCGACCTGCCCTTCGTCGACTTCGGCGGGGGCAACCAGTTCAAGGTGATCCTGGTCGACGTGGGCCAGGGCGTGTGGGTGGTCGAGAACATCTTCCAGGCCGGCTTCGAGGTGCCGACCCACCGCCACACCGGCCCGGTGTTCGGGTTCACCCGCTCGGGGGCCTGGAAGTACAAGGAATATGACTACGTGAACCGGGCCGGCTCGGTGCTGTACGAACCGGCCGGGTCGGTGCACACGCTCACCTGCCTGGAGGACGACACCCAGGTGTGGTTCCACATGACCGGCACCAACCTCGACCTCGACGCCGACGGCAACATCATCGGCACCGCCGACGGCCCTGGCACGCTCGCCGCCTACCTGGCCCTGGCCGAGGCCGCGGGGCTCGGCCGGCCGAACACCGTCGTCCGCTGAGCGGCCCGATCTGGCCGCGGTCGTGTTGTGCCCGCGCCCGATCGACCCCGTAGGGTGGCCCGAATGTCGCTCGCAGTCGATGTCGTCTTCCGGCCCATCCGGACCGGCAACGCCTTCGAGGAGACGGTCGAGCGGCTGCTGCACGCGATCAAGCTGGGCGTGGTCACCGCGGGCGAGCGGCTACCGGCGGAGCGCGAGCTGGCGCTGAAGCTGGGGGTGAGCCGGGCCACGCTGCGGGACGCCATCCGTGAGCTGGAGCAGGCCGGCTATGTCGAGTCCCGCCGGGGACGCTCCGGCGGCACGTTCGTCATCTACCAGCCCACCCCCGGAGCGGACGAGGTCGTCGCATCCCTCCCGCCGCGCGGCTCGGGCCTGGAGGATGCGCTCACGCTGCGGTCGGTCCTGGAGTGCGGGGCAGCCGAGGCCGCGGCCCGCCGCCAGCTGAGCGACGACGAGCGCCGCCACCTCGGCGACCGGCTGGCCGACTGCGACGCCGCCGACCGACCGGGCTACCGGCAGCTGGACTCGCGCCTGCACCTGGCCATCGCCGAGGTCACCGGCTCGACCTCGCTGGCCGCGGCCGTGGCCGACGTGCGGATGCGCATCAACGACCTGCTCGACCAGATCCCGGTGCTGGCACCCAACATCGAGCACTCCCGGATCCAGCACCGCACGCTCGTCGACGCCATCCTGGCCCGCGACCCGCTCGCCGCCCGGGCCGCGGCCGAGGAGCACCTCGACGGCACGGCGGCCCTGCTCCGCGGCTTCTTGACGTAACCGTCACGTCACCGAACTGGTGGTAGCGGAAATGGGCTAATCGTGATCCAATACGCTCCACCGCCCTGTCGGAGCGGGCGGGACGGCAAGGGGGGCAATGGATGACGATCGAGGAAGGTCGTGTCCCGGACACGGCCGGCACGGGTGGTGAGACCACCAGCACCACCACTACCGGCACGGCGGCGAAAGACCGCCACCGGTTGCACCAGCTGGGCTACGCCCAGGAGCTCGACCGCTCGATGTCGGGCTTCTCCAACTTCGCGGTCTCTTTCACCATCATCTCCATCCTGTCGGGCTGCCTGACCCTCTACGGGTTCGGCATGAACACCGGCGGGCCCGCCGTCATCGTGTGGGGCTGGCCCTTCGTGGGGATGATGACGCTGTTCGTGGGCCTGGCCATGGCCGAGGTGTGCTCCAGCTACCCGACGGCCGGCGGCCTGTACTACTGGTCGGCCAAGCTGGCGCCCCGCAACGGTCCGGCCTGGTCTTGGTTCACCGGCTGGTTCAACTTCCTGGGCCAGGTGGCGGTGACCGCGGGCATCGACTTCGGCGCCGCGTTCTTCCTCAACGCGCTGCTCGAGCTGCAGTTCGACTTCGCGGCCACGCCCGGGCACACCATCTTCCTGTTCGGGCTGATCCTGATCGCCCACGGCCTGCTCAACACCTTCGGCGTGCGGCTGGTGGCGCTGCTCAACGACATCAGCGTGTGGTGGCACATCCTGGGCGTGATCATCATCGTGGGCGCGCTGGTGATCCTGCCCGACAGCCACCAGTCGGCCGACTTCGTCTTCACCGAGTTCGTGAACAACACCGGCTGGGGCTCGACCGCCTACGTCGTGCTCCTCGGCCTGTTGCTGGCCCAGTACACGTTCACCGGCTACGACGCCTCGGCCCACATGACCGAGGAGACCCACCGCGCCGAAGTGTCCGGGCCCCGGGGCATCGTCATGTCGATCCTGGTGTCGCTGGCCGCGGGCTGGGTGCTGCTGATCGGGGTCACCTTCGCCATCCAGTCCTACGACGGCGCCCTGAACAGCGCCACCGGGGTGCCCCCGGCGCAGATCTTCATCGACGCCATCGGCGAGACCGGGGGCAAGCTGTTGCTGGTCATCGTGATCGGCGCCCAGTTCTTCTGCGGGATGTCGTCGGTTACCGCCAACTCGCGCATGATCTACGCCTTCGCCCGGGACGGGGCCCTGCCCGCGTCGGGCACTTGGCACAGCCTGAACAAGCGCACCCGCACGCCCACCAACGCCATCTGGCTGGCGGCCGCCGGGGCGTTCATCCTGGGATTGCCCTACCTGTGGAACACCACGGCGTACGCCGCGGTCACCTCCATCGCGGTCATCGGGCTGTACATCGCCTATGTGCTGCCCACGTTCCTGCGGCTCAGGCAAGGCCAGAACTTCCAGCCGGGTCCGTGGCAGCTCGGGCGCTGGAGCCGGCCCATCGGCATCACCGCCGTGGTCTGGGTGGCCTTCATCACCGTGCTGTTCATGCTGCCGCAGGTGAACCCCATCACCCGCGACACGTTCAACTACACGCCGGTGGCGGTGCTGGTGGTGTTGGGCTTCGCCGGGATCTGGTGGCTGGTGTCGGCCCGCAAGTGGTACGCCGGCCCCAAGGTCCAGGGCTCGCCCGAGGAGCTGGCCGCCATCGAAGCCGACCTGGAGTCGGTGTGAGGTGACCGACCCGGCGCTCACGGTCGAGCGGCTGCGCGAGCAGGCCGAGGCCGGCAG
>DASRJN010000130.1:0-8775 GCA_035649455.1 Acidimicrobiales bacterium | reverse complement strand
CCCGAGCAGGCTCAGCCCCAGCCGAGCCCGCCCACAGCGAACACCATCCCCGGACACACCAACACCGCCCACCTCCTCAAGCGGCCCTTCTTCCGCACCCTGCTAGGCGACGTCGTCGACGCAAACGCCGAGGGGGTGATGGTCCGGTCGATCGACGGTGACGTATCGGCCACGGGCGTTGCGTTCACCGCGTCCAACATACGACGACTCCTCGACGAGGAGCCGATCGCTCCTCCGGGTGCGGCGTGTCTGGAGCTCGCCTGGCAGCATCGGCACCTGTTGCTCAACCGCCCGTGACGGAGCCGCATGACTGACATCGACGGAGCCAACGCCATCGAGGCGACTCAGCGTCGGTGGCGTGAGGGACGCCGGGCCCTCGATGCGAGCCGGGACGAGCTGTCGCGTTGGGCGTCTCGGACGCTGTACGCGGATTGCCCAAAGGTCCAGGGTGCCGACCTGCTGACCAGGCCGGAGTGGACGGAGCCTGGGCCGGTCCCGTTGGACGATGTGCGGCTCCTCTGGTGCGGGACGGCGCCGCCCGGGAGCGTGCGCGGTGCGGAGCCCGAGTCGGCGTCGGTCCGGCCGCTGCGGGCCGACGGGACTCGCTACGAGACGTACGCCAGCGCGGTTGGCGAGCTGGCCCGGCCGCGGTTGTTCGAGGACCGGCCGTGCTACCGGTTGCTGAGGGCGGATGTCGACGATGGGAGCGTCCGCCTGTCGTTCGGGCCGGGTAGCTACTTCGACACCATCAACACGTGCGAGGCGGTCGCGCACGAGCTAGCCGAGGGCCGCCGGGCGGACGCCGCCGGAGTGCCTGACCTGCCCTTCCGGTCGCTGATCGGCGACCCCTGCGATCTCAGCCGCCGTCCGGTGAATGTGGCAGTCAGCGCGCTGACCATCCGGCGATCGGCCACCGAAGCCACCTTCGTGCTCCACCGGCGGGATAGCGCCAAGGTGGCCCACGGTGGCGGGCTGTACCACGTCATGCCGGTCGGCGTGTACCAGCCCACCGGCTCGGGCGAGGCCGACCACGCCGACGACTTCGACCTGTGGCGTTTCCTGGCCCGGGAGTACAGCGAGGAGTTCCTCGGCGAGCCCGAGCACCGAGCCGAGCACGGCCCGCTCGACTACGAGCGCTGGCCGTTCTTCCGTGCCCTGGAGGAAGGCCGTGAGGCCGGCGCCGTCACCGCCCATTGGCTTGGGCTCGGTGTCGACCCCCTGAGCCTCGTCACCGACATCCTGGTCGCCGTCGTGTTCGATGACGCCTCCTACGACGCGTTGCTGGGCGGCACTGTGTCGGTGAACGCCGAAGGCGACGTTATCGGCCACCATCGCTTCGACGCCGAGCACGTCTCCCGAGCTTTGGGGTCGTACCCCATGCAGGCCGCCGGGGCTGCCGTGCTCGCCGCGGCTTGGCAGCATCGAGCAGCGCTGCTACCTGCTGGTCGAAGCGAGTAGGACGACTTCGTCAACCCTCCACTGTCGGCCAGGGCCAGCTCTGCGCGGCGGCGTAGCCGCCGGCCGCGGCGAAGGCGCTGGCGATCGTGGGGCGGTCCAAGCCGCCGGCCAGGAGGACATGGAGGAGGATGCGAGCCTTGTAGGGGTCGAGACGCCACGCGGGGATCAGCCCCGCGGCGATGAGGGTCGCTTCGGACCCGGGGAAGCTGTAGGTCGCGGCGAGGACCGAGCCGGCGCCGGTGCGCGAGGCGAGGACGACGGGGATCCGCGCCGCCATCGTGGTGAGGTCGTCAACGAGCCATCGGGGCACGTGGCCGACGCCGAACCCGGCGAGGACCAACCCATCGAGGCGGTCAGCGGCGCCCTCCAGGAGGGCACCATCGTCATCGAAGGAGATGACGGCCAGGCCGACTCGCGGCGAACCCTGCCCGTCCGGGCGGCTCGGGTCGAACGGCACCCAGAACCGCACCGGAAGGTGGTTGAGGAATTGCGGCCGGCCTTCGACGACGTAGCCGAGGGGCCCACCGTTGGGGGACTGGAAGGTGGTGAGGCTCGTGGAGTGGGTCTTGCGCACCCGGCTCGCCGCATGGATCTCGTCGGCAAGCACCACCAGACAGCCTTGGCCGCGGGCGTCGAGGCTGGCCGCGACTTGGATGGCGGCGAGGAGGTTGGCGGGCCCGTCGGCTCCCGCGAGCGTCGCGTTCCGCATCGCACCGGTCACCACTACCGGCTGGGATCCCGCGTGGAGCAGGTCGAGCAGGTAGGCGGATTCCTCGATCGTGTCGGTGCCCTGGGTGATGACGACGCCATCGGCGCCCGAGGCACACCGCTGCTCGACGATCGCAGCAACCGACTGCATGTCGTCGAAGCTGAGCGAGGCGCCGGGCAGCCGGCGGAGGTCCTCGGCGGCCAGGTCGATGGGGAGCTGGCCGAGTCCGGGGACCGCGCGGATCAGGTCGTCGGTGGACAGTGCCGGCTCGGCCCCACCGGTGGACCCGGCTGCCATCGCGATCGTGCCCCCGAGCCCGAGCACCGCGACCTGCCTGCGGGTGGTCGTCACCAGCGTTCCTCATGCCACAGCACGCATAGTGAGTTCAGTGGAGCCGCCGACTCGCGCTCACCGGGGAAGTCCAGCGGCGAACGGGCAAGCCTGGTCGACACCGGCGGACGACAGTAGTCGGCTACGCGGCCCGAACAGTCCGGCCGGCCCGTCGTCAGCCAGGTCCTCGCATCGGCCGACGGCTGCACGCGGTCACCCATCCGCCAACAGGGCGACGGCTTCGTCGGCGCAGGGCCAGGAGAGGGTGACGCCGGCGCCGCCGTGGCCGTAGTTGTGGATGATGGTTTGGGGGCCTCGGTGTTCGGCTTCGAGGCGGACTGCCGGGCGGGTGGGGCGGAGGCCGACCTTGTGGGCTCGGATGGGGGCGGTGGCCAGGGCGGGGACCAGGGTCGAGGCGCGAGCGAGGATGGCGGCGGCGGTCTCGGGGTCAGGGGTCAGGGCCCACTCGTTCTCGTCGGCGGTGCCGCCGACCACGATGTCCGACTGGCGGGGGACGACGTAGGTGAGGGTGTGGGCGTCCAGGTCGTCGCTGAGCCACTCGTCCACGCCGACCTGGTCGACCACCACCACCTGGCCGCGGACCGGGGTCACCGTCGGGTCGGGGACCAGGTCGCGGGCGCCCAGGCCGGCACAGTCGACCACCACCGGGCCGAGGTCGGCCAGGTCCGTGACCGTGATCGGGGCGGTGGCGAACGACGCGCCCGCGGCGGTGGCCTGCAAGGCGAGCCACGGGAGGTACCGGGGCATGTCGACGACCGGGGCGGCGAAGCGCCAGCCGGCCTCGTAGCCGGGGGCAGGGTCGCGGACGACGGTGAGGTCCGGGACTGCGTCCGCCCACCACGGGTCGGACGGGGGGCTGCGGAGCAGCTCGGTGCCCCAACGCATGTCGACGCCGGACTCAGGCGAGCGCGAGGCGACGCGGGCGAACTCGACGTACGACTGCTGGGACCAGGCCAGCACGCGGTCGTACGGCAGCACCCGGTAGGGGAACCAGAGGGCGGCGGCCACCGCGGAGGTCGTCGAGAGAGGGGGCTCGCGGGCGACCACGGTCACCTCGTGGCCCGCCTCGGCCAGGCGGAGCGCGGTGGTCAGGCCGATGACCCCAGCGCCGACGACTGTCACCGCCGCGGGCATCAGTACGGGGGGCGCAGGCCGGGGAACATGGGGAAGTGGCGGGGGTTCCGGGTCCACAGCTCGCCTCCCACGTGCTGGGCGGTGGCGCCGATGAGGATGTCGGCCAGCCCGATGCCCGGGTGCGAAGACCGGAGCTCGCGGGCCAGGTGGCCGCCCAGCTCGGCGATCTCCTCACTGACCGCCACCCAGTCCAGGCTGTCGATGAGGGCCCGCGTGACCCCGCGCTCATGGGTGCGCATGCCGGCCAGGAGCTCGGTCCGGCTGATCACCGAGGCGTACAACTGGGCCCCGTTCTCCTGGGCGCGGTCGAGCGCCAGCACCGCGCCGGGATCGTCCCGCAGGTTGTCGATGAGGATCGACGTGTCGACGACGATCAGTCCCATCCCAGCTCGTGCAGCCGGTCGTCGAGAGTCTGGTTACGGATGCGCTCGACATACTCGGCGCCGTCACCGACGTCGTCCCGGTCGGCCCACGCGCCGCGGCTGGCCCTCAGGGCGGCCCACATGCGCTCCTGGGACGGGCGGTACTTGTCGTCGATCGCCTCCCGCACCAGCTCGCCGATGGAGCGCCCGCTGGACTCGGACTCCAGCTTGAGCCGCCGGTACTGGTGCTCCTCGAGCAGGACCTGCGTGCGGTGCATGATGTAAGGCTACGTCACGCCCAACGGGACGGGACCAGGGGCGATCGGGTACACCCAGGGTATGGCGACCGCCGCGACCAGCACTCCCACCGGCGATACCAGGGGCCCCGGCACGAGCCCGGGGCAAGAGCCAGGGCGGCGGGGGCGGCCGCCGGAGCCGGCGAACACGGCGGTGCGACGGGCGCGGCTCAGGCGGATGCGCCAGCGGGCCACGGGTCTGCTGGTTGTGGCGACGGTCGCGTTCGTGGCGCTGCAGGTGTGGGGGCCCCAAGGGACCTGGGCCGGGTACGCCATAGCCGGGGTCGAGGCCGCGATGGTCGGCGGGTTGGCGGACTGGTTCGCGGTCACCGCCCTGTTCCGGCACCCGGCGGGCGTGCCGATACCGCACACCGCCGTCATCCCCGAGCGCAAGGATCAGTTCGGCGAGACCCTCGGGGACTTCGTCCAGACCAGCTTTCTGACCCCCGAAATCATCGCCGAGCGGGTCCGCACCGCCCGGGTGGTGCCCCGGCTGGCCGCGTGGCTGGCGGACGAGGCCAACGCCAAGCGCCTGGCCCGCCACCTGGCCGAGGCGGCCGTCACTGCGGCCGACCTGGTGCGGGACGAAGAGGTCCACCGGGCCCTGGAGGACGTGGTCCGGCATCGCGTCGAGACCACGCCGCTCGCCCCGCTCGCGGGCCGGGCGCTGGGGGTCATGACCGAGGACGGCCGCCACCACGAGCTGCTCGACGTGTTGCTGCGCGGCCTCGACCGGTTCCTCACCGACAACCGGGAGAGCCTGCGCCGCCGCTTCGGGGACGAGTCACCGTGGTGGCTGCCCGAGGCCGCCGACGACCGCATCTTCGAGCGCCTGCTCGAAGGGGCGCGCAACGTGCTGCGCGAGGTCATCCGCAACCCCGACCACGAGCTGCGCCGCGACTTCGACGCCAAGGTGCGCGGGCTGGTCGAGGACCTCCAGACCGATCCCGAGCTCCGGGCCCGGGGCGAGGACCTGAAGCACGACCTGCTGGACCAGCCCGAGCTGCGGGCCTGGGTGGCCGGCGTGTGGACCGACCTCAAGGCCGGGCTGCGGGCCCAGGCCGACGACCCGGACTCGGAGCTACGGCGCCGCCTCGCCGCCACGCTCGGAGCGCTCGGCGAGCGGCTGAGGGACGACCCGGCCCTGGCCGAGCGCATCGAGGGGGCGGTCGAGACCGGCGTGCGCTACGTCAGCGACCAGTTCAGCGACGAGATCGCGGCCATGGTCAGCGGCACCATCGCCCGCTGGGACGGGCGGGAGACTGCAGACCGGCTCGAGCTGCTGCTCGGGCCGGACCTGCAGTTCATCCGCATCAACGGCACCGTGGTGGGAGGCCTTGCCGGCCTACTCATCCACGGTGTCGGACTGCTGCTCTAGCCCAGGTCGGGCGGTGGATAATCCGGCGTCGTGTCCTCCTCGGGCACCTGGTCGTAGACCGTGACCGAGTTCCCGACGTCGAACAGGCCGGCCTCGTCGAACGAGGAGGGCAGGTTGCCGATCGTGTAGCGCTTGCCCATGTCGGCGTAGCGGTACATGCCGGTTCCCTGGTTGCCGACCTCGTCCTCGCCGGTGGCCGTGGGGTCGAACCAGATGAGGGCGGTGTCGTCGGAGCCGCCCCAGTCCTCGTCGGGCCAGACGCCGTGGTCGCCCCGGGAGCTCTGCGGCTCGGTGGGGCCGCCGCCCGACGTGGGGTAACGGAACAGGCCGTCCCGGAACGTGTCGGGGGTCAGGTTCGGGCCGGCCAGCATGATGCCGGTGAACATGGTGCGCAGCGGCGGCTCGAGGACGTTGGCGTTGGTGTTGGGCGGGTCCTCGCCGAAGGCCCACCGGTGGATCTGGAACGCGCCGTTGGTGGACCGCTCGCCGCGGGCGCCGACCAGCGCGGTGCCGAACCCGTTCTTCCACTGCGACGTATCGGTCAGCCGGGCGAAGATGGTGGTGTCCATCAGCGCGTTCGGCCCGAGCAGCCACTCCGGGTGGTAGTTCTGGGCCGTCGCTTCCCTGGTGAGCGAGCTCGGGGTGAGCGGGTCGCCGTAATAGATGATGGTCGTCACGCCCGCGTCCATCAGCTTGGCGATGTTGGTGCGGGCGTTCTCCTGGGCGTTGGCGAGATCGAGCGTGAACTCGACGTCGGTGGCGATGTCGATGCCGTTCTCGGCCAGCGCCTCCTTGAAGTGCTCGAACACGATCTGGTGGTCGCCTTCGGGCGTGTCGTAGTGCAGCAGGCCGTACACCCGGTCCTTGGCCTTGGTGGCGTCGTCGCCCGCCAGCACGGCCTTGCCCGGGCCGGCCAGCTTGCCGAAGGCCTCGGCGGCCAGGTCGGTGGCCTGGTCCGGCGTGGGGCCCGCCTGCCAGATGTAGGGCTTGTACTGGTCCACGATGTCCTGGGGCAGGGCGACCCCACAGCCGGGACCGCACACGATGTCGTGCGACGCGATCTCGGCCGCGAACACCGGGCTCGCCTGCGCCGGTCCGCCGATGACCGCGAACGGCTGCTTCTCGGCGATGGCGATGGCGTCCGCCTTGGCCGCCTCGAGGTCCGAGCCGGCGCCGGTGCCGGTGTAGGTCTCTACCACGACTGTCCGGCCGTAGCGCTCGAACAGGTGGTTGTAGAGGGTCACGAAGTTGGCGATCGTCTGCTTGGCCGACTCGGGGTTGATCTCGGCGCCGGCCCCCGCGACGGTGGCGGTGAGCAGCGGGTCGAGGTCCGGGTCGGCGATGTACTGGACGATCTTGATCTCGTCGGCGGTGACGCCCGCGTAGGTCGCGCCGCCGTTGTCTCCGGTGAACGGCTCGACGCATGGCGGCGCGTAGACCGACACCAGCTTGATGCGCCCGGTGGTCGTGTCGCAGTTGGGGCCCCAGTCGACGTCCTCGCCGGTGGCCTCGGCTTTCTGCCAGGTCATGGGGCCGGACGCGACGAGCTCGTCGGTGGTGCCGGCATCGGTGGACGCACTGTCGTCGTCGTCGCCACCACCACCACCACCGAACAGCGCCACGGCCGCGGCGATCAGCACGACCACCACGACGATCGGCCCGTACCGCTTGGCCGGCTTCTGCCAGGCCGGGGGCTTGCGGGAAGGTGGCTGCCCTCCCTCACCCTGCTCTGTTGACTCGTCGGTGGCGGACATCGACGGCTCCTTTCTGTGGGCCTTCCGGCTGCGGACCTCAGCCGGCTGTCGTGGCACCGGATCTGGTGATGGCGGCCTCGTCGGTCCCGAGATAAGAGGCCACCACGGCTGGATGTTCGATGACTTCGGTAGGCGTGCCCTCGGCGACGATGCGTCCGAGGTCGAGGGCGATCATGCGGTCGGAGATGGAGCCCAGCAGCGGGAGGTCGTGCTCGACGACGAGCAGGCTCGCGCCCAGCTGGTCGCGGACCCGGCGGAGCATGGGGGCCAGCGCCTCGGCCTCGCGCTGGGCGATGCCGCTCGAGGGCTCGTCGAGCAGCAGCACCGACGGTCCCTGCGCCAGCACGCAGGCCAGGTCGACCACCCGCCGCGTGCCGGTCGACAGCTCCCGGATGAACTTGTCGCGGTAGGCGCCGAGCGCCAGCAGCTCGATCAGCTCGTCGACCCGCTCGCGGACCTTGTCCTCGGAGTCGCTGACCGACGGCAGGTGGAGGGTGGCGGCGATGGGGTCGCGCACGTCGACGTGCTGCTCGAGCGCCACCGCGATCGCCTCGTCCACGGTGAGCCCGGGGAAAAGCCGGCCGTCCTGGAACGAGCGACCGAGGCCCCGCCACGAGCGGACATGGGTCGGGGCGTCGTGCAGGTCGACCAGCTCGCCGTCGCGGTCGCGCAGGCGGATCGAGCCCCCGTCGGCCGGCGTGTAGCCGGAGATGACGTCGAACAGCGTGGTCTTGCCGGCGCCGTTGGGACCGATGAAGCCGAGGATCTCGCCCGGTCGCACGTCGAACGACACGCCGTCGAGCGCCCGCACGCCGCCGAAGCGCCGGGACACCTCCCGGACCTCCAGCACCGGGGCGCCCTCCCGGAGCGCGGAGCGGGCCGGCGCGTCGGCCTCCTCGGTCTCGACCTCGGCTGCGGCCGCCCGCAGGAACACCGAGCGCAGCAGGTCGGGCCGGGCCAGCAGCTCGCTGGTCGAGCCCTCGAAGCGGACCTCGCCCTTCTCCATGAAATAGGCGCGGTCGGCGACCGTGAGCGCCACGTTGACCGACTGCTCGACCAGGATGATCGTCGTGCCCTCGTCCCGCAGCGACCGGACGACCTCGAGCAGCTGGCTGACCACCACCGGCGCCAGGCCGAGGGACAGCTCGTCGACCATCAGCAGCCGCGGCTTGCTGATGAAGGCCATGCCGAGCGTCAGCATCTGCTGCTGGCCGCCGGACAGGTTGCCGGCGGGCTCGTGGAGGCGCTCCCGGAGGACCGGGAACAGTTGCAGGACCCGCTCGATCTCGGCCCGGACCTCGGGCGAGCGGGCGTTGCGGTTCCAGGCGGCCAG
>DASRJN010000129.1:0-6615 GCA_035649455.1 Acidimicrobiales bacterium | reverse complement strand
GCTCAACGGCATGGGCGTGCGCAAGATCGTCACCCAGTGCCCGCACTGCTTCAACACGCTGTCCAACGAGTACCCGCAGCTGGGCGGCAACTACGAGGTCGTGCACCACAGCCAGTTCCTGGAGTGGCTGATCTCCGAGGGGCACCTCGACATGAGCGACGCCAAGCTCGAGGAGCGGGTCGTCTACCACGACTCCTGCTACCTGGGCCGCCACAACGACATCTACCTCGCGCCCCGGAAGGTCATCGGCAGCATCGGTGGCGTCGAGGTGGTCGAAGCCGGCCGCAACGGCACCAAGGGCATGTGCTGCGGCGCCGGCGGGGCGCGCATGTGGATGGAGGAGACCATCGGCAAGAAGGTGAACGACGAGCGCAGCCAGGAGCTCATCGCCACTGGCGCCAGCCGTATCGCCGTCGCCTGCCCCTACTGCTTCATCATGATCGACGACGGCACCAAGGCCGCGGGCAAGGAAGAGGACGAGGTCAAGGTGGGCGACATCTCCATGCACCTGCTGGACGCCCTGGAGCGCGGCGACGCCGCGGGCCTCGCCCCGGTACAGGATTGAGGATCACAGGAGGGCTCGCTCGCTGGTCAGAGCCTGGTCGAGCCCGGTGAACAGAGCGAGCACTCCGGACGCCTCGAAGACGCGGTAGCGCTGGCGTCCCAGGTTGCGCTGGCGCAGGATGCCGGCCGCGGCGAGTGCATTGACCGCGTCCGTGGTGCGCGCCTTGGAGCGGCCGATCAGCGCGCTCGCGGAGTCGACGCTGACGACGGGCGCCCCGGGTAGCACCCGAAGCAAGCGGTCGATCCCGGAGTCGGCCCGGACGCGCCCGAGCTGGTGACGCCATCGGGTGGACAGCGCGTCGATCTTCTCGGCGTAGCTCTCGGCGTCGGCGCAGGCCCGACGGGTGGCCGCCGCGAACAAGCGGAGCCACTCCGAAGCACCGACCGCGCGGCGGGGGTCGTCCGGTTCGCCCAACGCCCGGAAATCCGTGAGCCCTGCGATGTACGCCTCGGCCGCGGTGGCCAGGGCCAGGCTGATGGGGGGCACGAAGGCGGGCGCGAGGCCGCGCCGGCGCAACACGACGTGGATCAGGGCGCGGCCGGTGCGGCCGTTGCCGTCAGCGAACGGGTGGATCGTCTCGAACTGCGCATGCGCCAGCGCGGCCTGGACCAGCGGCGAGTGATCGTCACCGTTCACATAGACGAGCAGGTCATCCAGCAGGCCCGGCACCCGGTCGGGAGGCGGGGGGACGAAGGTCGCCTGGCAGGGGGTGTACGAGGTGCCGCCGATCCAGTTCTGCTCGCTGCGCACCTGCCCGCCCACCTGGGGGCTGGGCGACCGGCGCATCAGCGTGCGGTGCACATCCAGCAGATCGTCGAGGTCGAAGGTCGCGGCCGTGGAGGCGGTGTCGACTGCGGTGCGCATGGCCGTGATGTTCCCGAGCACCTCGACCGCGACGCGGTCGCCGGCGTCCTGCCCCTCGGCCAGCGCCAGCTCGGCGCCGATGAGGCGGCGGGGCCCGGCGGCCAGACCCTCGATGCGAGACGACGCCACCGACTCGGCGCGCAGCAGGAAGCGGGCCAGACCTTCCAGGCTCACGTGGGTTGTGCCCGCCAGGTTCAGGTCGCGGATCGCCGCTTCGGCGTCGGCCACATCGGCGGCGACGTCGGCCTCGACCGGGAACCTCCACCCCACCAGAGGGTCGGGCACGAACGCGTCGTAGTCGCACCCGCGCCGGTCTCGGCGGCTCATGCCCTCGAAGCGGGAGACCCAGCGGCTGCGGAGGTGTTGGCCCATAGGTGACCTAAGTTCCGGTTATGAGTTAAGTGTAACTTAGAGTCGTTGCGGGCAACACTCGAGGTGCTAGACCTGAGGACCGCCTGGACGAACAGGGGGAGACGATGACCGATAGCTCGCGGCCGCCGCTGCCGTACGACTTCCTGCCCGAGGTGCCGTCGTTCACGGTGACCAGCGACGACGTGTCCGACGGCGAGCCGATGTCCGACACGCACGCCGCCGATGCCAGCTTCGGGGGCAAGGGCGAGAACCTGTCGCCCCACCTGCGCTGGGAGGGCTTCCCGCCCGAGACCCGGGGCTTCGCGGTCACCATTTACGACCCCGACGCGCCCACCGGCAGCGGGTTCTGGCACTGGGTGCTGTTCGACATCCCCGCCGACGTGACCGAGCTGCCCCGCGGGGCGGGATCGGGCGACCAGGTCGGCCGGCCCGAGGGGACGAAGCACGGCCGCAACGACGTGGGCGGCCTGGGCTTCGTCGGCGCCTTCCCGCCGGCGGGCCACGGTCCCCATCGCTACGTCACCGCGGTGCACGCCCTCGACACCGACACGCTCGGCCCCCCGGACGGCTCGACGCCCGCCTTCGTGGGCTTCAACCTCGGCGGCCACACGCTGGCCCGGGCCGTGATCGTCCCGACTTACGAAGTGCCCGGCTGAGCGTGGCGGTCGTCGCCACCGAGGTCGCCGGCGGCGTCCTCACCATCACGCTGGACCGGCCCGACCAGCTCAACGCCTTCACGACCGAGATGCAGGCCGAGCTCATCGCCGCCTTCGACCAGGCCGACGAGGACCGCTCGGTGCGCTGCGTCGTCGTCACCGGGCGGGGCCGGGGGTTCTGCGCCGGCGCGGACCTGAGCGCCGGCGGGGGCACCTTCGACGCCCGGTCCCACAACGGCGGAGCCGAGCCCCAGGGGCCGCCGCGGGACGGCGGGGGAATGGTGTCCCTGCGCATCTTCCGGTCCACCAAGCCCGTCATCGCCGCCATCAACGGGCCGGCCGTGGGGGTGGGCGTGACCATGACGCTGCCCATGGACATCCGGCTGGCGGCCGAGTCGGCCCGGTTCGGCTTCGTGTTCGCCCGCCGGGGCCTGGTGCCGGAGGCGGCCTCCTCGTGGTTCCTGCCCCGGGTCGTGGGGATCAGCCGGGCCACGGAGTGGTGCTTCACCGGCCGGGTCTTCGGGCCGGACGAGGCGCTGGCTGCGGGGCTGGTCCGGTCGGTGCACCCCGACGGGGAGCTGCTCGACGCGGCCTACGCCCTCGCCCGCGAGATCGCGGCGTCGACCTCGCCGGTGTCGGTGACCCTCACCCGCCAGATGCTGTGGCGCATGCTCGGCGAGCCCCACCCCATGGCTGCCCACCGGGTCGACTCCGCGGCCATCTACACGCTGGGCCGGGGCGCCGACGTGCGCGAGGGCGTGGCGTCGTTCCTCGAGAAGCGCCCGCCGCAGTTCCCCAGCCGCGTGCCCGACGACCTGCCCCCGTTCACCCCCTGGTGGGAGGAGCCGGAGTTCTAGCCCGACGCAGCGTCGTACTCCTTCACCAACCTCTTCGGGGCCAGGCAGCGCCAAGCGTCGGTGATCAGCTCGGCCAGCTCGTCCACGTCGACGGCGGCGAGCCGCACCAGCACGGCGGGGAAGCCGTTGTAGTGCGGCTCGGTGAAGAACTTGTCGGGGTCGGAGGCGAGCAGCATCTCCTTCTCGCCCAGGTTCGGCACCCTCACCGCCAGCACGTCGAGGTTGTGGACCCGCGGCTTGCCGGGCGTGACCCGCTCGGCCCACGCCCAGACGAAGCCCTTGTCCTTCTTCCCGGCCCGGACGGCGAAAGCGAAGGGGTGGTCGGCCTCCTCCGTCACGTCCGGCAGGGCGAGAGCGATCCGGCGCACGTCGCTCTGGTTGGCCACACGTCAGATGGTGCCACGCCCCGAGAGCAGCTCGTTGCCGCGCAGGTAGTGGACCTTGGTCTCGGTGCCCGGGCGCCGGAGCGGGCCGCGGGTCAGGACCGAGAGCTCGTGGACGTCCACCACCGGGGCGCCGGCCAGGCGCACGATCAGGTCGTCGGCGTGCATGCCCGCCCGGTCGGCGAACCCGCCGGGGACCACGTTCGCCACCGTCAGGCCCGCCGCCGTCTCCACCACGTCGCATCCGATGCTGCCCCAGGGGACCAGGTGGCGGCCCATGGCCACGCCCCGTTCGAGGTAGAGGGCGACGTCGGCCACGATGGGCCACCAGCCCGCGGTCAGCCACGCGCGTGCCTGGTCGAAGCCGGGGCCGAAGCCGGTCTGGATGATCGTGATGCGCGTGCCACTGGCCTCGTCCTCCAGGCGGACCACGATCTCGGTGCCCTTGCACGGCTCCACGGCCTTGCGGGCCCGCACGCTCTCGCCCGGGACCACCTCGATCTCATCCGCCGGTGCCTCCCAGCCCGGCATCCAGCGCTGGCCGGGCCGGGGCGGCGGCAGTGCGTCGGTCACGGGTGTGGCCGACCCCAGCAGCTCCCACACTTTCTCCCTCGGCGTGCGCACCACGAACGTCGCCTCGAAGCCGTCGTCGCGGGGCCTGTCCTCGATCTGCATCACACATCCTTCCGGTCGGGGTAGACCGCCAGAGCCACCCGGAACGCCTCACCGGCCCGCCCGCTGTAGCGGGCCAGCAGCGGCTTGAGCGCCGCCATGTACTCGTCCATGAATGCCGCCCGCGCCTCGGCATCGGGGAAGCTCACCTCCGCCTCCACCGCGGCCGCGGGTACCTCGTCGCCGTCGAACGCGGCCCGGTCGAGCAGGCCGACCGCGTCGCGCTGCAGCCGCTCGCCCAGCGTGACCAGGTGCTCAAGCGGCAACTGCGAGCGCAACGCCGCCACCCGGCGGTCGTCGCTCCAGGCCAGCCGAGGTGAGACCACGAACGTGCCGCCGACCGACTGATAGAGCTGCTCCACGAAGTTGCCGGTCCGGCGCTCGCCCGCCGGCCGGATCAGCCCGGCGTCGAGCAGCGCCCGTACGTGGTAGTTGACCCGCTGGCGGGTCTCGCCGATCTCCCGGGCCACCCCCGACGCCGAGTTGGGCGTGCGCAGGGCATCGAGGATCGCCACCCGCATGGGATGGGCGAGCGCCGCCACCTGGTCGGGGTCGTCCACCACGGTGACCCGGGATGCGGTGACCGTCATGCGGGCTGGGCGAACGTGATGCGGTTGCCGTCGAGGTCGACGACGCTGAACTGGCGCAGCCCCCACGGCTTGGTCTCCAACGGCTCCTCGGGGTGGATCACGCCCTGGGGCTCCAGCTCGGCGTAGAGGGCGTCGATCCCGTGCGTGGTGATCCGCACGCTGACCTCGCCCGCCGCCCCGTTGACCACCCCGTCGAGGTGGAGCTCGGTCCCCAGCCGGGACACGCCGGCATAGTCGGGGCCCGCCTCGAACGACAGCTCGAAGCCCAGCTTGTCCCGGTAGAAGGCGATCGCCTCGCCGGCGTTGGTCACCGGGACCACCGGGACCACAGCCGTGAACTCGACATCGTCTGTTGTCATGACGGAATTCTTTGTCCAGAAAGCAATTCCTGTCAACGACGGATCGCGGGCAAGCTCGGCGACCGTGACCGAGACCGAGACCGACGAACCGTTCACGCTCGCCTTCCTGGGCTACGGCCCCGAGGCGGGGAGGCGGGCCGCTCACGCGTACGAGGACGCGGTGCTGGCCCTGCTGCCGGACCACGGCGCCCGGGTCGTGTACCGGGGGTGCCGGGCCGAGGGGGAAGACGAGGCGCTCCCGCTGGAGGTGCACCTGCTGTGGTTCCCCGGCCGGACCGCGCTGACGGCCTACCTGGCCGACGACCGCCGGGCTGCGCTGAGGGCCGGGTTCGGCGACGTGTTCGCCCGCACCGAGGTGGTCACCGTGGAGGAGCGGTAGTCGCGCGGGCTGACGCCGTGGACCCGCTTGAACGCCACGCTGAGGGCGAACGGCGTGGCGTAGCCGACCTGCGCCGCGACCCCGCTCACGGTGGCGCCCGGCTCTCGCAGCAGGTCGGCGGCGAGGGCCAGGCGCCAGCCGGTGAGGAAGGCCATGGGCGGGTCGCCCACGAGCTCGGTGAAGCGCCGCGCTAGCGCCGCCCGGGACACGCCACACTCCGACGCCAGCGACGCCACGGTCCACGGATGGGCGGGGTTGTTGTGCAGCAGCCGCAAGGCGTGGCCCACCACCGGGTCGGCGTGGGCCTGGTACCAGGCCGGGGCCTCCGCCTCGGGACGCCCCAGCCACGAGCGCAGCACCGCCACGGTCAGCAGGTCCAGCAGCCGGTCGAGCACCAGGGACTGGCCCGGCTCGTCCCGGCCGATCTCGCCCGCGAGCACCTCCACCAGCGGTGAGTCCCAGTCGTCCCGGCGTAGGACGGCCACGGGTGGCAACGCCGACACGAGCCGGCGGCTCACCTCACCCCCCAGCCGGTACGAGCCCACCAGCACGACGGTCGGGCCGCCGGGATCGTTGCCCCAACTGCGGATGCCCAGGCTCATGGCGTCCTCCAGGTGCTCGCCGCTGGGCGTGACGCACACCTGGCCGGGGAGGATCAGCGCCATCGGCTCCCGGCCGGGGGCATCGGCGAACGTGTAGGGCTCCGGGCCTCGCAGCACGGCCACGTCTCCGGGGGCCAGCGGTACCGGCTCGGCGCCGTCGAAGCACACCCACGCCTCGCCCGTCACCATCGCCACCAGGGACAGCGGCGCCTCGTCCTCGATGCGCACCGACCAGGGCGGGCGCATGACCACCCGCATGAGGAAGGCGTCGCGGGCCCGAGGGCCGTCCATCAGTCCGCTGAGGGCGTCCATGGCG
>DASRJN010000128.1:0-25175 GCA_035649455.1 Acidimicrobiales bacterium | reverse complement strand
CCCTTCGTCCCTTCTATGCTCCCGGCTTACGGTCCACAGGGCACAGGCGTGGACCGGTTGGGACAACGTGCAAGAGGCCGATAGGTCATTTTGCGTTAGAAGGGCGGACCAATGTCAACGGGCGGACAGGTCGGTAATGGCGCGCGGGTTCTTGTCGTAAGCGGGGACGATTTTCTCTCAGAAGCAATCGTCCACGCGCTGCGGAATGACAATCATGTGGCCGAGCGCACCGCGTCGTGGCGTTCGGCCGAGCGACTGCTGCCGGACCTCCGGCCGCAGCTGCTGGTGATCGACGCCGAGAGCGAGGGCGTGGATGCGCGGCCGGTCGTCGACCGGGTGCGCATCGTGACCGACGTCCCGCTCGTCGTGCTCAGCCCGTCGGCCGAGCTGGAGGACCGGCTGGTCGCGCTGCGTGCGGGCGCCGACGAGGTGATGGCGAAGCCGTTCGTGCTGTCCGAGCTCGCCTGCAAGGTGACGGCGCTGACCCGGCGGAACGGGTACGCCTCGCCGGTCATCGAGCTGGGCGACCTCGTGATCGACGAGGCCGCCCACACGGTCAAGCGGCAGGGGACGACCGTCGAGCTGACCGCCATCGAGTTCGCCCTGCTCGCGACCTTCTCCCGGCATCGGAGCCAGGTCCTGTCGAAGACCCAGCTCCTCACCATGGTGTGGGGCTTCGACGACCACAAGGTGAACCTGGTCGAGGTGCATGTGTCGGCGTTGCGGCGCAAGCTCGAGGCCGCCGGTCCCCGGATCATCCACACCGTGCGGGGTGCGGGCTACGCGTTGCGGCCGGTCGAGGCCCCCGAGGCTGGCGCCAGGCCGGCGCGCGAGAAGGCGCCCGGCCGCGGCCGGTGCGACGCCCGGCACGACCGCGCCTTCCGGCCCCTGCGGCGGCGCTCGCTCGCGCTGACCTAGCGCGGGACCGGCGCTCGAAGGCGAGGCAACCCACGGTAGGGGGCCCGCGCGCGGTCGGGGGCCCAGGCGGGCTCCGCGCCCGGGGAGGCCGGCGGTTAAGGCAACCCTCAGCACGGCTTCAGCGCCACTTCAGACCTGGTTGAGACAGTCCGACACGAGGCACGGGCGGAAGGGCGGACATGGGCGGCGGTACACGAGAGTCGAGATTGCTTTTCTTGCACGAACGAGCCGGGCAGCGTCGTCTGCCCGGCCGGGCTGCTGGCCACCCGGTCTCCCTGGCGTCTGCGACGCTGGCGGCCGGCCCGGGCGTCACCCCCAACGGATCGGATCTGAGGGGTCGGGCTGCCGCGTGGGCCGAGCGCCCGGCGGCACACTCCCACGCCGCTCTCGGTCGCCGGCTGCTCGTGATCGACGCCCTGTCCCTCGTGGCCGGGTGGTCGCTGGGCTGGGTGCTCGCCGGGCGCGGCGCTCACCTGGCCGGGAGCGAGGCCATCGCCACGATCTTTCTCGGCGTGATCGCCTCCCTGGCGTGCTTCTGGGCCCTGCACCTCTACCGGCACCCGGTCAGTGGTGTGCGGTCGGGTGCCCTCGGCCGCGTGCTGCTGGGCCTGGGCCTGGCGGCCCTCGTCACCGCCGCCGGGCAGTCGCTGCTGGGCGAGGCGGTCCCCGCGCTCGTGCTGACGTCGGTCGGCGCTTCGCTGGCGATCACCTTGCCGGCCCGCTACTGCTTCGACGTGTGGCTCATGAGCCGGCGGGCCCGCGGTGACTTCCGCGTCGCGGTCGTGGTCGCCGGTGAGGCCGCCGAGGCGGCCGCCCTGGTCGAGTTCCTGGAGCTCAACCCGGAAGCCGGCTTCGACGCCGTCGGGATAGTCGGCGATCGTCTCCTCCCGACGGACCGCATGGACGAGCGCGTGCCGTGGCTGGGCGGAGTCGACCACGCCCCCGACGTCGTGAGCCGCACCGGCGCCACGGGCGTCCTCGTGGCCGTCAACGGGCTCAGCAGCGCCACGCTGAACCAGCTCGTCCTCGCCCTGGCCTCGGCGGGTACCCCCACGTACCTGTCCACCGGCCTCACCGGCGTCTCCGGCGCCCGCCTCCGGACGGTACCCCTCGCCCACGAGCCCATCTCGCTGGTGCGCCCGCCGTACCACACGCGTCTCGAGCACGCCGTCAAGCGGGCGCTCGACATCTTCGTGGCCGCCCTGCTGCTGGTCCTGACCGCGCCGGTCATGGCGGTGGCCGCCCTGTTGATCAAGCTGCACGACCGCGGCCCGGTGTTCTTCCGCCAGGTGCGCATCGGCCGCGACGGCGAGCCGTTCACGCTGGTCAAGCTGCGCACGATGGGGGTCGACGCCGAGGCCCGGCTGGCCGAGCTCCGGCATCGCAACGAGCGCCACGGCCCGCTGTTCAAGGTGTCGAGCGACCCCAGGATCACGCCGATCGGCGGTCTGCTCCGGGCCACCGCCATCGACGAGCTGCCCCAGTTGATCAACGTGCTCACCGGGCGCATGAGCATCGTCGGGCCTCGCCCCGCCCTGCCGGCGGAGACCGCCGAGTTCGACGACGAGCTGAAGCGGCGGAACATCGTCAAGCCGGGCCTCACCGGCCTGTGGCAGGTCGAGGCCAACCACAAGGCTTCGTTCGACGAGTACCGGCGGCTCGATCTCTTCTACGTGGACAACTGGTCGGTGGCGATGGACATCGCAGTCATGATCGACACCGTGCCCGCCATCCTTCGCCGGGGCCTAAGCGCCCTGCGACGGCCGGCGTCGACCGCCCCGACGCCGGCCGATCCCTCTGTGGCCCTGCGGCATACCGCCGAAGTGGGCCCATGACGCCACCGATGTCGGTACGAACCGCCCGCGTACCGGCGGCCGCGCCATCCCCCGGCGCGGCCCGGTGGTCGTCACCCGACCTGTCGGTGATCCTCGTCAGCTGGAACACCCGCGATGAGCTGCAGGCCTGCCTGGAGTCGGTGGTCGCCGGGGTGCGCGGCATCTCGGCGGAGCTGGTCGTGGTCGACAACGCCTCCAGCGACGGCTCGGCGGCCATGGTGGTGGACCGCTTCCCCGATGTGCAGCTCGTCCGCAATCCCGAGAACCTCGGGTTCGCCGCCGGCTGCAACGCCGGCCTCGAGGTGGCGACGGGTCGCTACGTCCTTCTGCTCAACCCCGACACGATCGTGCTCGACGACGTGCTCGCGGCCACGGTCCAGTACCTCGACGAGCACCCGGACGTCGGGGCCGTGGGCTGCCGGGTCCTCAACGCCGACGGCAGCCTGCAGCTCTCGTGCTTCCGCGACCCGTCGGTCCTGAACACGTTCCTCAGCGTGACCGGGCTGGCGAAGCTGCCGTGGCCGCGTTGCCTCGGGCGTGAGTGGATGACCCACTGGCGGCGCGACAGCGAGCGCGACGTCGATGTGGTGACCGGCTGCTATCTGGCGACGCGCCGGGAGGTGGTCGAGGACGTCGGGCCGCTCGATGCCGGGTACTTCTTCTGCGGCGAGGAGGCCGACTGGTGCCGGCGGATGCGCGCCCGGGGTTGGGTCCTGCGGTTCGCCCCGCTGGGCGAGATCATCCACCTCGACGGGGTGGCGGGCCGCAAGCTCAGCGAGCGGCGGGACCTCCTCGGCATGGCCGGGTTGGTCCGCTACGTCGACCACCACGACGGGCGCCTCGCCGGCTGGACGATGTCGTTCCTCCTGTGGGTCCATGCCGTCAGCCGGGCGGCGGGTTTCTGGGCCGTGGCGGCGGCGACGCGCAACGACGAGCGCCGCCACGCCGCCACGGTCCGCCGCGACCACTGCCGGCGGGTGCTGAAGGGCTATCGGGAGGTACGGGGGCTCGCCGGACTCCGGCCGGCTACCACGACAGGCACGTGAGCTCGGAGTAGAAGTAGTCCACCTCGTCTACCGACATCGTCGAGCTGAGGAACATCTTCCTCCTCGGCGCCCCCAGGGTGAACCGGGGCCACACCGCGAGCGGGCCGGTCACCCGCCTCTCGGCCAGCAGGGCGGCCGCCCGATGGTGGAGCAGGAGATAGCTGCCGACCGCCCGGACCCGCCGGCGGAAGAGGTCCTGATCGCTGACGTGAAGGATCGAGGCGAACACGGGCGGCAGCCGCTTGCGCCGATCCATCCGGAACACGACCCAGCACGACCGGTCACCCTCGACCAGGACGAGGTGGCGGGCGCCCGCCAGCCCTGCGTGGTCGCGATACAGGTCCCGCTGCTCGCCGGTGAGCGCGGCGCCCACCGCCTCGGGATCCGCGCTCACTCGCACGCCCCGCCCCGGTGGCCAGGGCAGCGTGGGGACGAGCACCGTGGTCGGGTCGAGCTCGGTGAAGCCGAGACGGCTGTTGAGGGGCACGACGTTCCCGCTCGGCGAGAGGTCGGTGAACGTGTACCCGTCCTGGGCCAGCAGCGCCTTGAGCAGGCGGAGGCTGTGGAACCGCTGGTCCTCGCGTACGCACCACGCGGCCAGGTTGCAGATCCTCTCCTGCCGGTCCTCGAACGCGCGTTCCGAATACAGCGCGGCGTAGGCCCCGACGACCGCCCCGGCGTCGTCGAGCAGCATGAAGCCGTGGTTCGGCTGCTCGAACGTCCAGGGCGGGGTGAACGCCGCGACCCACGCGTCCGCCGGCACGCGTTCGTTGAGGTGGGCGTGGAAGAACTCGCCCACGCGGGCCAGGTCTTCGTCACCGATGGGTTGCACCCTCACGGCCATCCGCCCATTCTGGTTGGCTGCGCGGGGCTTAGGCCGACTTCAGGCTGCGCTCAGCGGTGCTTCAGCCTGATCGGCGAGACTGTCGCCGAGAGATCCGGTGGCGGACCCCGGCCTCCTCGCCAGCATGCACATGCGCAGCCAACTTCACCACATCCTTGCCGAGACCGCGTCGTGGCACGCGGAAGGCCCGGCCCTCACGTTCAAGGCCACCACGCTCACGTACCGGGAGCTGTGGCAGCAGTCCGCGGCCATGGGCGCCGGGCTCCAGGGCCTCGGCCTTGGGCGGGGCCACCGGGTCGCCATCTATCTGGACAAGCGGGTCGAGACCGTGGTCTCCGTTTTCGGCACCTCGATCGCCGGCGGCGTCTTCGTCCCCGTGAACCCGCTGCTGCGGCCCCGCCAGGTCGGCCACATCATCGACGACTGCGCCGCTCGAGTGCTGGTCACGTCGGCCGACCGGTTCGACCAGCTGGAGGATCAGCTCGCGGACTGCAAGACGATCGAGCGGGTCGTCCTCGTCGGCGACGGGCGACGCGCCCGCCCGGGGGCACGCTACGAGATCGTCGAGTGGGCGGCGGTGGCGGCGTCCGCAGCCGAGCCGGCCGACCGCGGGGCGGTCGAGAGCGACATGGCGGCCATCCTCTACACGTCGGGCAGCACCGGGCGGCCCAAGGGCGTCGTCCTCTCGCACCGCAACCTCATGGTCGGGGCCGAGAGCGTCAGCCACTACCTCGGCAACGACGAGCACGACGTGATCCTGGCGGCCCTCCCGCTCAGCTTCGATGCCGGCTTCAGCCAGCTCACGACCGCCTTCTCCACGGGCGCGCACGTCGTGCTCATGAACTACCTCCTCCCCGGCGACGTCGTCCGACTGTGCGCCAGGCACCGGGTCACCGGGCTCACGTGTGTGCCGCCGCTGTGGATCCAGCTCGTCGAGCAGCGCTGGACCCCGGAGGCCTCGGGGTCCCTGCGCTACTTCGCGAACACCGGCGGGCGCATGCCCAAGGCCACCCTCGATCGGCTGCGGGCCCTCTTCCCCCAGGCGGCGCCGTTCCTCATGTACGGCCTGACGGAGGCGTTCCGCTCCACCTACCTCGACCCCGCGCAGGTCGACCGGCGGCCGGACTCGATCGGCAAGGCGATCCCGAACGCCGAGATCCTGGTGGTCCGGGACGACGGCTCCCCGTGCGATCCGGAC
Organism: Acidimicrobiales bacterium; assembly: GCA_035649455.1. Lineage (GTDB taxonomy): Bacteria > Actinomycetota > Acidimicrobiia > Acidimicrobiales > VFJN01 > ZC4RG19. The sequence continues at coordinate 19,334 of DASRJN010000128.1, read as the reverse complement.
GAGCAGGGCGAGCTCGTTCACCGGGGCCCGCTCGTGGCGCTGGGCTACTGGAACGACCCGGAGCGCACCGCCGAGCGCTTCCGGCCCGCACCGAACCGTGAGGATGGCCTCTGCTCCACTGAGCTCGCGGTGTTCTCGGGCGACCTCGTCACCCGGGACGAGGAGGGCTTCCTCTACTTCGTGGGCCGCAAGGACGACATGATCAAGACGTCGGGCTACAGGGTCGCCCCGACGGAGATCGAAGAGGTCGCTTACAGCACCGGGCTGATCCGCGACGCGGTGGCCCTGGGCGTCGACGACGACCGCATCGGCCAGGCCGTCGTGCTGGTGGTGAGCCCGAAGGCTGACCGCGGCTTCGAGGCCGCAACCCTGCTCGACGAGCTCCGCCGCCAGCTGCCGCTGTACATGGTGCCCCGGGAGATCGTGGTGCGCGCCGACCTGCCCCGCTCCCCCAACGGCAAGTTCGACCGCAACCGGCTCCGCCAGGAGCTCACTGCGTGACCGACGGGCGCGTGCACCCCACGATCGCCGGCTACGAGGTCGACGGCGGCGTGCTGACGGTCGGGGGGATCCCCATCGACCGCCTGGCCCTGCGGGTCGGCGGCACGCCGTTCTTCGCCTACGACCGGGCGAAGATCGCCGAGCGGGTCGGCGAGCTCCGGCGGCGGCTGCCGAGCGGGGTCGACCTCAGTTATGCCATCAAGGCCAACCCGATGCCCGCGGTGGTCCACCATCTCCGAGGCCTCGTCGACGGCTTCGACGTCGCCTCCGCCGGCGAGCTGAGCGTGGCGCTCGACACGGCCATGCCGGCCGAGCGCATCAGCTTCGCCGGGCCGGGCAAGCGTCCGGAGGAGCTGACCCAGGCGGTGGCCGCGGGCGTCACCGTGGAGATGGAGTCGGAGACGGAGTTCCAGCGGCTCGTCGCCATCGGGGACGAGCTCGGCATCCGGCCCCGGGTCGCGGTCCGGGTGAACCCCGACTTCCAGGTCAAGGGGTCCGGCATGCGGATGGGCGGCGGTCCCCAGCAGTTCGGCGTCGACTCCGAGCGCGTCCCCGCGCTGCTGAAGGAGCTGTCGCTCGCCGACATCGACTTCCACGGCTTCCACATCTTCGCCGGGTCGCAGAACCTGCGAGCGGACATCCTCCGCGAGACCCAGCGCCAGACGATCGAGCTGGCGCTGGCCCTGGCGGAGGACTCCCCGCTCCCGGTGCGCTACCTCAACGTGGGTGGGGGCTTCGGCATCCCCTACGGCGAGAAGGACCAGCCGCTGGAGCTCGCCCCCATCGGCGCCAACCTGGCCGGGCTCCTGGACGAGCTCGTGCGCCCCCGTCTTCCCGACGCCCGCCTCAACCTCGAGCTCGGTCGCTACATCGTGGGCGAGGCCGGCATCTACGTCACCCGGGTGATCGACCGCAAGGAGTCGCGCGGCAAGGTCTTCCTGGTCGTCGACGGCGGCCTGCACCACCAGCTGGCCGCCTCGGGCAACTTCGGCCAGGTGATCCGGCGCAACTACCCGGTCGCACTCGGCACCCGCATGGGCGCCGAGCCGGACACGGCCAGTGAGACCGCCAGCGTGGTGGGCGTCCTGTGCACGCCGCTGGACCTGCTGGCCGACTCCGTCGAGCTGCCGGCGGCCGAGATCGGCGATCTCGTCGTCGTCTTCCAGGCGGGCGCCTACGGGCTGACCGCCAGTCCGACCGCCTTCCTCAGCCACCCTTCGCCCCCCGAGGTCCTCGTATGAACAGCGACACCGCCGCGCCCACCACCCTCGACGCCGTCCGTTCCGTCGTGTCCGCCACGCTCGGCATCGACGAGGCCCGGGCCACCGCCATGCACGCGGGCACCGAGCTCCTCGGCAGCCTGCCCGAGCTCGATTCGATGGCGGTGGTCGAGCTCATCTACGCCCTCGAAGAGCGTTTCGGGGTCGAGGTCGACGGGGACGAGGTCACGGCGGACGTGTTCGAGACTCTCGGCAGCCTGGCCGCCTTCGTGGAGACACAGGTCGCCTGACGGCCGCCGGCGGGGGCGACCATGATGCTGACCGAGGGACCACGACTCCTGTCAGTGGCGAGAGACGCCCTGGTAGGGCATGATCTGCCCCACTGGCTTGGGGAACCGCGCGGGACTCGTCAGCTGACGGGGCGGGATCACGACCATCAACGGCGGCGTCGAACGACTTCCGCCCACCGTCGTCGCTGACGGAGGAGGACGATCACGATGGGGCTACGCAGATCCAGAAAGCTCGCCCTCGGCGTGGGTGGGGTCGTCGCCGTCGTCGCCACCGCGGTCGCCGTGGCGTATGTCCGGGGCGACGATCCGGACCCGCGCCTCGTAGAGATCGCAGACGCCGACGGAACCGTTCAGACGGGCGCGGGAACAACGCTTCCCCCACCCGGGGTGCCCGAGGACAAGGCTCCTCCGACTTCGCCGACGACGGCGCCACCGGCCGACGCGCCCGCCGAGTCCTCGTCGCCCCCGCCACCCGGCGGCTTCCCCAACCCCGCGAGCACGGGTGTGCCGGCGGGTTGGGCGCCCGCACAGACCATGTCGACCGACCTGGAGATCCGTCAGCCCGGAACGGTCGTCGAGGATGTCCGCTTCACCGACTCGGCGAACATCCTCGTGTTCGCCGACGACGTGACGATCCGCCGGGTGGAGATGCTGGGCGGCTTCATCACCAACCAGTACGGAGATGCGCCGGTCAACTGCGGCCATGACATGCTGATCGAGAACGTCACGTTCAAGCAGCAGCCGGGCCAGTTCGTTCCGTCCGACTATCCGGTGATCGGTGAGGGCTCCTTCACCGCCAGAGCCATCGAGGTCGACGGGCGCGGCGAGGGACCGCGGCTGTCGGACTGTGGCCCGGTCACGCTCGAGAACTCCTTCATCAGGATCCACGGCGCCGACGAGGGCACCGCCGCGTGCGACGCGGTCCACTCGGACGGGGTACAGGCCGTCGCCGCCGTGGGTGCCACCGCCCGTAACAACACGATCATCTTCGAGACGTCGTGCGGAACGTCGCCGTGGTACGTCGGCAACCCGGCCATGAACTCGGGGACCTACACGATCGACCGGCTCCTCGTCAGCGGCGGCGGCTACTCGTTCCGGCAGATGGTGACCGCCTCCATCACCGGGCTCCGGATCGTGAACGACGCCTGGGTGTACGGGCCGTTGGTCGAGGTGAACTGCGGCAGCTTCTCGAATTGGGAGGCCAAGCTGGTGACCATCGATGCCAACTACCAGGTCACGGGGGTGGTGGGCGACCAGCCTTGCGCCGAGTGACGGCGGTCGACCGCGCGGGCATCAGCGAAACGCGGTCAGCGATTTGCGCAGGCCGGCCAGCCGCTCCCACACGATGTGGGCGTCGGGGAAGTAGGTGCGCATCTCCGTGAGGCTCAGCAGCTCCGTGAACATGACCTCTTCCTCGGCCTCCGCCGCCGGCCAGCCGTGGGTGTGCCCGAGCGGCCAGCGGGGAGCCAGCCAGTTGCGGACCTTCAAGGGCAGGAACTGCATCCCGGGGAACACCCAGTGGGGCTCGACGGGGAAGTACCGGTAGGGCGTCTGTACGGAATACCGGGGGGCCATGGACCGTACGACCTCGGCGAAGCGGAGCCGCTGCGCGTGGCCGCCCAGGTGCTCGATCAGGCTGTTCGAGAACACCAGGTCGAACTCCTCGTCGCCGACGAGCTTGGGGGCGTCGCACGCGTCACCCTGGATCGGCGTGACCCACGACAGGCCTTCACCCGGTGCGTTCAGGTTGATGACCGTGACCGACGCCGGCCGCACGGGCGCTCGTTCCCAGAACACCGTCGTCCCGCCCAGGTCGAGCACGCGCATCTTCTCGAGCTCGGGAAACTCCTCCGTGAGTCGCGCCCAGCGGCGCCGTCGCATGCGTTCCGCCAGCGAGCGATCTGCACCGACGAACAAGCTCCTGATCCCAACGGTCTGCTGCACCATCACTCACTCCAATGGGGGGTCAACGCCACCGCTTGACGAGTCCGACCAGCTGGCCTCGGAGCCGCTCCTGGGCGCGCGGCGGGGCGAGGACGGCCTCCCGCACCGATCGCGGCGTGTCGCCCGCCCGGACGGAGTACCGGGGTTGGAACCAGGCGCCGGCGCGTGCTCGGCGGGCGTCGCTCGAGTAGACGACCCGGTAGTCGAGCCTCCGCAGCGCGGCCAGGACGCTGCGGTCGTACTGCCCGAGGGGAAGCGCAGCTGCGTCGACGGCCGACCCTGTCGCCTCGGCGATCGCCTCCCTGGCCTCGATCAGCTCGGCCGCCAGCTGCCCGTCGTCCAGCCCCCGCCACGACCGGTGGGCCATCCCGTGCGTGCCGACGCGCATGCCCGCGTCCCGCAGGGCCCGCACGCCGTCGCCGTCCAGGTTGCCCGGGGTACCGAGCCGACCGGCGACCACGAAGAAGTCGGCCGCCATGCCCCGCTCGACCAGCGCGGGCAGGGCGATCTCCACGTCGGACGCGTTGCCGTCGTCGAAGCTCAGCCGCACGTCGTCCCGGCCCTGCACCTCATCCAGGAGCGACAGGAAGGCGTCACGGCCGACCCAGTAGTCGTGCTCACCGGTCTCGCGCGGCGGGCCCACCGGCGTGCCCACGCCATGGAACGACACGTTGATCATCTCGTCAGCCATCGGCGACCTTCGACTCGCTGAAAGCGGCGACCGCACCGCCGGCCCACTCAAAGTACTCCACGACCACGGTGTGCAGTCCCTCCGTCAGGGGGACGTCGGCCGAGTACGTGGTCGGGGACTGGTAGAACCAGCCGTCCACCACGACCACGCCGTCCACCAGCACCCGGATCCCGTCGTCCCCAGTGACGCTGAACCGATAGGTGCCAGGCGTGTACGAGCGGGTCCTCGTCCAACGGGCCGAGAAGCCGTTGGGCGGCACAGCCGGGTCGGGCGACCCACCACCCCAGTCGAAGTCGACGGCGGCGTCCACGCGGGCGAGCACCGGCGTGCCCGCGAGGTCGGCATTGTCGTAGTACTCGGCCGCGAACGGCGGTGGTGGTTCGGGCGGAGGTGCGGCGCTCGCCTCGTAATCGAACCTGGCGACGGCGCCGCCGCCCAATTCGAAGTACTCGAGCACCACGGTGTGCGTCCCCGGCGTCAGGTGCTGGGTGACCGTCGAGGTCACCGCACCACCCTGGATGTACCACCGGTCGAGGACCTTGACCCCGTCGACGAAGAGGCGGGCGCCGTCGTCGACCGTGACCGTGAATGTGTACGAACTGTCCTCGGCCACCACCAGCGGCTTGGTCCAGCGGGCCGAGAAGTTGTTCGCCGGCACGCCGTCGCCGGGCGCGCCGTCCCCCCAGTTGAAGTCGATGTCGTCGTCCTGCCGGGTGAGCGCCGGCGTGCCGCTCACGTCCGGGTTGTCGAAGTACTCGGCCTGGTACCCGCCGTCGGACGACGCCGGCACGTCGCCGATCCGCTCGTAGGTGAACGCCGCCTTGGCGCCGCCACCAGACTCGAACTGCTCCACCCGCAGCTCGTGCGTGCCCCCCGCGACCACCCGGTCCACGCTGAACGAGGTGTTGCCCGGGTTCCAGTCGTTGAACACCGCCACGTCGTCGATGTAGGCGCGCATGCCGTCGTCGTGGACGCCGCTGAGCCGGTACAGGCCCGCCGACAGCGACACGGGCTTGGTCCAGCGGGCGACGAAGCGGTTGGACGCGATGCCCGCGCCGGGCGAGCCGTCGTCCCAGTCGAATTCGAGCGTCTCGTCGTCGCGCTGCAGGTCTGGCGGCCCGCTCGGGATGGTGGGCGGGATGTCGGCGCCGTCCGGCAGGTTCCAGTACGAGGCGTGGTAGGGCGCCTCGGGAACCAGGTCGCCGACGCGCTGGATGCCCAGACGGGCCACCGCTCCGCCCCCGCTCTCGTAGTACTCCATGACGATCGAGTGCGGCGCGCCGTCCAACGGCAGTGTCGCGGTGTAGGTGGTCGGACCCTGGTCGATCCACCGGTCGATGACCAGCACCCCGTCGACGAAGAGGCGCACCCCGTCATCCGCGGTGACCGAGAATTCGTAGTCGCCCGGGGCGAAGCTCGCCGAGCGCGTCCAGCGCGCGGCGAACATGTTGGTGCCGATGCCCGGGCCCGGCGACTCGCCTCCCCAGTCGTGGTCGATCGCCTGCTCGTCACGGACCAGCTCTGGGCTCGTGGCCGGGATCTCGTTGAGGCTGGACCAGTTCCAGTACTCCGCCCGGTACGTGCTAGCCGGCTGATCGTGGGCGGCCTCGATGTCGAGCGACACCTTGCCGCCGCCGAAGAACTCCACATATTCCAGCTTGATCGTGTGCAGGCCCTCGCCGAGGTCGACGGTGTAGCTGGCCTCCGTGTTGACCGGGCCCTGCCACTGGTTGATCACCCGCCTGCCGTCGACGTACAGCCGGACGCCGTCGTCGGCCAGCGTCGTGAAGGTGTAGCGACCGGCACCGAAGTGCTGCGTCTTGGTCCAGCGGGCCGAGAAGAGGTTGGAGGGCACCGCCTGATCAGGTGAGTCGTTCCCCCAGTCGAAGTCCACCTCGAGGTCCTGCCGGGTGAGCACCGGCGTCCCCGAGAAGGTGTAGTTGTCGTAGTAGGTCGCCGTGAACGGCTGCGTGGGCTGATAAGTCGCCGTGTAGGTCGTGTCATCGACCGGTGTCGTGATGGCGTGGCGGACCGACTTGCCGTCCGACCAGCCGGCGAACTGGAGCTGGGTGCCGTCCTGCGCAACGGCGTACAGCGGCGCGTTGAGCTCCCGCTGGAAGCCTTCGACGCCCGTGAGCTGGTGGGGCGTGCTCACGGGGATCCCGTCGACGAACACCCCGAGGCCGGACGGCGCGGAGGCGAGGCTGATGGCGGAGCGGTGCGGGAAGATGTTCACGACCTTGCTGACCGACAGGCCGTTGCCGTCGGTGGCGGTCACGGTGACCTCATAGGAGGTGTCGGCCGAGGGCTCGCCCGTGGTGGGAATGGTGAACGACCCGGCCCGCCCCGTGAGCGGCCCCACGAACGGGTGGAAGTGCGTGCCGTGGTGCAGCCTGACCGTCGTCGTGATGTCGCCGTCGTCGAGGTCGAAGCCCGCGGCGTCATGGGCGAACGCGTTGTAGGCGATCGTGTCGCCCGCCCGGTACAGCTGGCCCTCGGTGGGGAAAGCGACCGTGAGCTCGGGGGGCACCCCGACCTGGACGACGAGGGGCTGGGCCGGCACCTCGTCCCCACCTGCCGACACGGTGAGGCGCACCGTGTAGACGCCCTTGTCGGGGTAGGTCTTGGTCGGATTCGGCTCGGTGCTGGTCGTCCCGTCGCCGAGGTCCCAGTGGTAGCTCAGCGTGTCACCGTCGGGATCGCTGCTCCCGGCGCTGGAGAAATGCACCGTCAGCGGCTCGACGCCCTTGGTGACATCGGCGGAAGCGCTGGCCACCGGCACATGCGACGTCGTGTTGAAGCTGACCCGGTAGAGCGCACCCGGGTAGTAGGTGATGTAGTACATCGAGCCATCCGGCGCGACCTTCATGTCGACGACGCTGCCCGCCTGGTCGTCGAAGTCCTCGACGGAGGTGACGTGGCCGGCGGCATCGAGGTTGGCGTGCTTGATGAAGCCCTGTGCGTAGTCGGCGAAGAACAGGTCGCCCTGGTACTCGGGCGGGAACATGCCCGCCCGGTAGATCGGCCCGCCGGTCACCGCCGCGGAGTTGCCATCATGGGGATAGGTGTGGATCGGGTCGATGAAGCCGGCGCAGTTCGCCGTGCACGTGCCCTCGTTGAGCGGCCACCCGTAGTTGCCACCCCGCACGATGTGGTTGACCTCCTCCCAGCTGAAGTTGCCCACGTCACCGCCGTACAGCTCTCCGGTCGCGCTGTCGAACTGGAAGCGCCACGGGTTGCGGAAGCCGTACGCCCAGATGGCCCCGAGCTTTCCGGGCTGCCCCACGAAGGGATTGTCCTCGGGGATCGAGCCGTCCTTGTTGATCCGCAGGATCTTCCCGTGGGGGTTGCTCAGGTCCTGGGCATTGTCGCCCTGTCCGTTGTCGCCGACCGCGAAGTAGAGCTTGCCGTCCGGCCCGAAGCGGATGCTCCCCCCGACGTGCAGGAGCTGCGACGGCGACGACGTGTGGAACAGCTCGAGGGGAGCCTCCAGCGCGACGTCCTCGGCCGCGCTGAACCGGACCAGGTGATTCAGGAGATCGTGGCCCGTGTAATAGAAGTAGACGAAGTGATTCGAGACGCCGAACTCGGGGTCGAATGCGATCCCGATGAGGCCCCGGTCGCCGGTGTCCTCGGAGGGCAGGTCGGCGAAGGGTGTGGGCAGCAGTTGCCCGTTCTTGACGATCTTGATCTTCCCGGCCCGTTCGAGAACGAAGATCCGGCCGTCCGGGGCGATCTCGAACCCGGACGGCCCGTCCAGCCCATCGCCGACGACCAGTGACGTCTGGAAGTCCGGTGGTGGCGAGCCCGTCGCGGCAGGAGCGGAAGCCAACCCTGAGCCCAGCAGCAAGCTGCTCGCGAGCAGCGTGATCAACCACCGATGGCCACGAAGGCGCTCGCGCGTCCTCGGAGCATGTCCCGCCACCATTTTCCCCTTTGTCCGCCTGATTGAAACCCAGGTCAATTCTTCGACGCCGCCACTTCAGGTCCGCTGCGTGCGAGCAAGATGAGCGGGTCGCCGGCGCTCCCAGTGCCGGCGCAGCTCGGCCCACGATCGGTGCTCGATGAACGGCCGCTCGACCGCCACGTGGAAGCCGTAGCTGGCAGCGATGATCAGCGGCACCACCACGCCCATCATCACGGCGAGCTTGGCGCCGGACGAGACGTCGAGCGGCTGGACCACGAAAACCCACGCCACCAGCAGCACCGGAGCATGGATGAGGTAGAGCGAGTACGAGAACCGGCCGACGCTCAGCAGCGGCTTGTGCTCGAGCGCACGCCGGGTGCGGCTGGTGGCCGCCTCGGTTGCATAGGCCAGGCAGCATGCGGTCGCCAGGCCCACCAAGAGATCGAGCCAGTAGAGGTCGGCGATGGCCCGCTCGGTGCCGAGCCAGGCGCAGGCCAGCACGGCGGAGAGCCCCGCGGCCAGGGCGAGACCGCCCCAGAGGCGCCTGGCGCCCAGGATCGGCCGCCGGGACGTGGCCGCCGCCGCCACCAGCCCGAGCACGAAGAGGGCTCCCAGCTGGGGCGAAACGGCCAGCAGCTTCTGGACGACCACGCCCCCACCGTGGTCAGAGGCCATGCCGATCGCCACGGCTGCCGACACGGCCAGAGCCGTGAGCACGACCGGACCCCAGAGCCGCCTCACCAACAACAGCAAGGGGAACACCCAGTAGAGCTGCCACTCGACGGCGATCGACCAGAAGGCCCCGTTCGGAGAGGCTCCCTCGACGAGGTCCTGCACCAGGAGGAAGTGGGTGGCGACGCCCTTCCACGAGACCGCATCGTGGGTGCGGATGCCCAACACAGCCACGAGCGCCACCGAGACCGCCAGAGCCGCCCAGTAGGGCGGGATGATCCGCCACGCGCGTCGTCGCATGAACGTCCAGTAGCCACCGCGTCCGAGGTCCCAGCCCCGCTTCGCTGGGGCCAGGCCCAGCGAGAACCCCGAGACGACGATGAAGACGGCGACGCCGAAGTGCCCGTAGAGCAGGGGCGTGAGGACCGCGGGCCCCGTGTTGGTCGGGAACCCGTCGTAGACCGACAGGTAGACGTGATGGAGGACCACGAAGAGGGCGGCCAACGCCCGGATGCCGTCGAGGAAGTCCAGCCGCGCCGCGGGCCCCGCGGGCTGCGGCGCCTCCGGGGGTGCGGCCAGGTGACCCACGTCGAGGCTCACGCTGGTCACCGCTCGGCCGCCGACCGTGCGCTTGCCACCCGGCCGAGTCGCGACGTCCGCGTACGCGCCCACGTACCCGTTCAGCCTCGTGCCGCCTGTCAGGTCTCCGCTGGCCACGGTCGGCCTCCGCCCTCTCGTCTCGCGCCCAAGATCGCCTGCCCGCCTCGCCCCGTCACGGCGTTACCGGGGCGGTCGTTGTCGTTGTCGTCGTGGTGGGTTCCGTCGTCGTCGTGGTGGGTTCCGTCGTCGTCGTCGTGGTGGTGGTATCCGGGGGTGGCTGCGTCGTCGGAGTCGGCGGCGGCGCGGTGGTCGGGGTCGGCGGGGCGGTGGGGAGCGTGGTGGTCGGGGTACGGGTGGTCGTCGGCCCACCCCCGAGTGGCAGACGCGTGGACCCCGAGGTCGTGCCCGAACGACTGGGGACTGTCGTCCGGGTGCGCCGGGGGGTGGTCACGGTGGGAGACCCCCCGGCACTCGGTTGCGTGCCGTCGGCCTTGACCGACGGGTCCAGGATCGTCGTCGGCGGCAGGTCGAACAGCGCGCCGTCGGGCGACTCGATGACCTCCACCTGCGCGACCTGCCCGCCTTCGCTCAGGTCGACGAAGAACGGCAAGCCCAGGAGCAGGAGCACCGCGGCTCCGGCCCCGATCAGCTTGTAGATGCGACGCAGGTCGTATGCGCCGGCGCGTCGGTCCGGCTCCAAGGGCTGAGCGAGGCGCTCGACATCGTGGCCGGTGTCGCCGGCCGGGTCGGGGTCCGCGGGCGCGTCCAGACGAGGAGCCTGGCCTGGGGCGGGATCGTTGAGCGTCGCGGCGCCATCGCTCAGGTCGATGACCGTCGTCCCCGGAGGCAGCTCGACGTCAGCGGTCCGGGCTGTCACTCGTTCGGCCTGGTCGCCGGTGCCGTCGCGGGCGGGCACCCCGAGGGTCGCGATGAATGTGCCCGAGCCGGAGGCCTGCACCGCGGTCACGGCCGCAGACGCGTCCTCACCGCTCCGAGCGTTGTCCCGCGTCATCACCCACAGGGCGCCGGCGATGCCGAGGCAGAGCGGGATGATGCCCGCGAACATCCGGAACGAGAGCGAATCGAAGGTGTAGCTCGTGACCGCCCCGGAGATGCTCGCCGCAGCCAATGCCTGACCAAGGTCGCGGGTGGCCGGGTCGCTGGAGCGATGGCGGGCACCCCGGCCCAGGAACGCGGCCGCGAGGAGGTAGACGAGCAGGACCACGAGGCCGATCAGCCCGACCTCGATCAGGGTCCCCAGGTACTGGTTGTCGAGGACATTGCCGAGGTCGCTGTTGTTGATGAAGCTCCCGGGCCCGTGCCCGAACCACACCGATTTCCGGATGAGCGCAAAAGCGGGCCCGTAGTCGTCCTTACGGGAGTCCGACCCGGTGGAGAGGAAGAAGCCTCTCAGCGTGCCGAGCAGTCCCGGCGTGGTGGCATAGATCAGCGTGAGGAAGACGGCGACGGACATCAGCGCCTTGGGCCGGAGTCGTGGTTCCAGGCCGAGGAAGATCACGATGCCGGCGACGACGGCGCCGAGGATCGCGGAACGTGACACGGCCACCGGGATCCCGATCGAGATCAGGGCCACCGGGAGCCAGCGGCGAGCGCGGGTACGGGTGGTGTCGAAGCGCGCCAGGTGCAGGGCGAGCGACAGCACCATGGCGATGACACACCCGAACTCGATCGGGTGGGTGGCCGTGCCGGACGGCCGGCGGAAGGCCCCGCGCGCCTGGATCGTGACGAGGTCGGCGTTCTCTTGGAGGCCGGGGATCTGCCTCAGGTAGGTCGTGAGATCGATCCCGGCACGGAACTGCAGGAACCCGATGACCGCCATGGCGGCGACGACCGCCACCAACGTCCGCAGGACCCGCTTGATCTCGCCCCGGTCCTGCAGGCCCTCGGCGGCGAGCAGGGCCACACCTGCCCACGAGAAGATCCGGAGCAGGTACACGTCGGAGCCGGACACCGCCTCGGACGGGACGTAACCAACGTGCATCAACGCGTACCCGCCCATGAACGTGGCCACGAGCAGGCCCAAGACCACGCGCACGGGCACCACCTTTCGGGCGAGGCCCTCGCCCGGCGTGACCGCCGCCACCGCCCACTGCAGGAGGGCGACGAAGCCGATCACCGTTGCGGGAGTTCCCGCGGCGCCCAGGGGCCCGATGATCTCCGTGGGCGGGATCAGGACGAGGAGGACCACGTAGAGCTGGAGCATCCTGACCGGCGTGGTCAAGGCACGCCAGCCACCAGGCACGATCCCCGCCGGGACGGCGGGGCCGGAACGGCGATCCGCGACGGTGATCACGACTTGCTGTCGGTCGCCGGCTTCTGGTGCCCGTTGTCAGGTGTGGACGCGAGGGAGGACGGCCGCCAGATCGCCCAGCCCGGTTGCTTCTCCTCCGGTCGGTCCGCGGTCGGGACCGCGGCCACCCGTGGAGCCGGCCGACGTGACGGTTTCGGTGCATCGGCCTCAGTATTCGGGCCGGGGTTCACAGCCTCCTTCGCGGAGCGGCCCTCGCGAGAGGGCGGGCGGGAACGACCGTCCTCGGGCTCGGGCACTGGCCAGACGGCGGGACGGACCGTGGCGAGCTGCGGTTGCGGGTCTTCCGCCCGCTCCGCTGCGGGATCGGCGGCGACGTCAGGCGTCGACGCGGATCCGTCGGTCGCCGCGCCCTCGCGACGACGAGCGAACGCCTCGGCGGCGACCGCGAGCCCGAGCGTGCCCAACCCGCCGACGGCAAGCAGAGCGATGGCGGTCCGCACGGTGCTGCCGACCTGGGCGTGTGCCGCGCCGGGCGCCTCGACCTGGTCGCTGGTGATGAGGTAGTCGGGATCGGCGCCTACGGCCAGCTGCAGGTCCGTCAGCACCGAGTCGAACTTGGCGACCGTGGCCTTGGCCGAGCCTATGGCGGCGGCCGGGTCGGGCCCGTTGCCCGTCACGTCGATGACGGGTCCGCGCGTGAGCCGGTTGGCGACGACGGTGTAGCCCGTGACGCCCTCGGCCTTGAGCTCGGCCGCGACATCGTCGCCGTTCATCTTGCGGGCCACGATGTCGGCCACGGTCGCGAGGTCCCCGTAGCGCGTGTACGGGTTGTCGCTGGTGGGCGGGGCGACGCCGGAGTTGTCCTCCTCGCTTGGGACAGGTGGCGCGCCGACGAGCGCCACGGACGCGCCGGCGGTGTAGCTCGGGGACTTCAGCATGAACGCGGCTACGACCAGCATGAACGTGAGCACGGCGGCGGGGACGGTGACGCGCCAGTGGCGCGCTATCAAGCGCACCAGGGACATCAGGTCCATCGACACCCCGGAGGATTCGCTACCGGTATCAGGGTTCGTGGCAGACATGGCTTCCTCTTGATGGGAATCGGAGTCGGGGGTCGGGTTCATCGGCGAGGCCTCCCAGCGGCTCTGACGATGGGGCTGATGGGGCGGTTGGGCCGCCCGCACGGACGATGCGGTCACGGATGTAACAGATGGAGAGGGGTGCGCCGGGCGAAGTCACGCCTGACCTCCGCCGTTCCGTCGCAGGTGGGCCGGCCGGTACTCGCCCTCGACCGCGGGCGCGCCCGCGATGGCGGGTGACGCGGCGCGGCGCGCCCGCGGGGCGCCCAGCCGCTCACGCCCCTGTGCGATGAGCTTCCGCAGCTGTTCAGCCGGAACGACGAGCAGGGCGTAGGTGGCGAGACCGACGGCACCGGTCGCGGCGAGCTGGACGAACGCCGCGCCCGGGATCAGCTCGCGGACGATGGTGGTGATTGCGGTCGCGGCGGCGGCCGCCAGCAGCGGGCGGACCACGCCGCGGGCGATCGGCAGGAGGGGCACCCCGATCCGCCGGAGCGCGGCGAACGCCAAAGGCAGGGCCACGAGCAAGACCACGACGGCGTGCGCGATCGCCGCACCCCGCGTCCCGTCGGCCCGTGTCCCGATGATGAGCGCCGGGACGAGGGCGACGGCCCAGCCGAGGTTGAACCAGAGGGTGGCGCGTGTCGCGCCCGCGCCCGTCAGGATGTCGAGCGCAAGCTGGGTCAGCATCCGAGCGAGGCCGAGGATGATGAGGAAGCGCAGCACGGGAGCCGACGGCAACCACTCGGTCCCGTAGAGGACCTCGATCAGAGGGAGGGCGAGGACGGCGGTGAGGAAGCCGATGGGCAGGACCGCGGTGACGAGCACCGTGATCGACCGGTGCACGGCCGGGGCCAGGGCGCCCTCCTGCTCCGACAGGCGCGAGAAGCTCGGGATGGAGACCCAGCGGATGGCGGTGCCGATCACGCCGGGCGCCCAGCCCGAGATGTTGAACGCCAGCAGGTAGAACCCCAGCGCCACGGCTCCGAGAGTGCGGCCCACGATCACGTAGTCCGCGTTCATCAGGATGGCCTCCAGGCCCAGCGCCAGGGCCAGCGGTACCCCGAAGTGCATGAGGCGCCGAGCGACCGCGCGGTCGAAGCCGAACCGCCAGGGCATGTGCGCCGACCACAGGACGAACACGCCGATGACGAGCGCCCCGCTGACCTGGCCTGCGGCGAAGCTCATCGCTCCGACGCCGTGCACGGCCAGTGTGATCGCCACTGTGGCCTGGACCACCAGCCCCATCAGGTTCGCGGTCGTGATGCGCTGCTGCTGGAAGGTCCGCACGAGGTATCCCGCGCGCACGGCGGTGACACCATCGATGAGGATGACGGTCGTGAGCACCCGGACGATCGGCGCCGCTTCGGGGTTGCCCGCCAGGCCCGCGAATGCGGGGGCGAACGCGAAGAACAGGGCGTAGATCGCAACGCTGAACGTCACTGCCAGCGTCGTGGCGGTCGGGGCCATCTCCTCGATGCGGCCCCGCCACTGGACGGTGGCGGCGATCAGCCCCACATCGTTGATGTGCATGACGAAGTACATCGCCCCGAGGGCGATGGCATAGAGACCGAAGTCCGCCGGGCTGAGCAGCCGCGCCAGGACCATGCCGAGAGCCAGACCCCCGAAGCGGCCCACGAAGGCACCGATCAGACTCCAGCGCAACCCCCGGCCGGCCGCCTTCCCGATGCTCTCGGTCGCCGGCTCCGTGGCGTCCCCGTCGTCCCCGGGTTCGACCGGCGCCCGGATGCGCCGCCATTGGGAGCCCCGGTAGACGCTCCGGTCCGACCAGATCACGGCATCGTGCAGGTCGCGTGCGGCGTTGCGTGCCTCCGCCCTGACCTTCGTCACCGCCGGCTCGACATTGCCCGCGGCCGCAGGCTCGGACACGTCGCGTGGCGGCCGGGCCCGCTCCTCGACAACCGGGTCGCGGGTGGGCGTCCGGCGCGGCACCACGGCCGTCACGGTTTCACCGCCGCAGGGAAGGCGACACCGGAGCGCACGCGCGACGACCGGGAGCACGCCTGGCTTGTACGTGCCGATGTCGTTGCGCCGACGCGAGGGCGCGTCGTTGGTCGCGGTGAGAACACCACTATTCCGCCCTTGCTTGTCATCCGGTCCTGGCAGTGTGGCTCACCAGGTTAAAGGCGGGCTGAAGCGGTGCTGAGGCAGGGCTGAAGAACCGCACTGAGTGCGATGGCGACCACCAAAACCGCACGATCAGGGGTCACTGCTGGGCGCGGGTGTCACGCTTCGTGAGCAGCGGTGTGCGTCAGCGTCCGCGGCGCGCGGGCGTGGCAGGCCCGCGCGCATCCGCACCGGGATGTCCGAGACGAGACCGGCCACTCTCCGGGCCCGGTGCGCCACGGTCATCTGATGGCGACGGAGGAAGAATGGCGCGATCGCCGCCCGGGCCGCGCGCCGCTCCCGGCGAGGCAGGCCCGCTTCGCCCACGACGGTCCACAGCTCCCGGCACATCAGGAGGTTGGCGATGTGCACCTGCCAGGTCGGGACGCCGAGCCGGCGCGCGATCGCCGCGCGGGTGACATACGGTGCCGGCAGCCGGTAGGACAGGACCTCGTCGATGTGTCCGAACGGACCGGCCAACGCCAGCCGGCCGGCGAACACCTGGTCCTCGTGGAGCATGACCGGGCGCGGCAACCCGGCCACGGGGCCCGGCCTGATCATGGCGTAGAGCGGGTCGAGCAGCAGGAGGCTGTCGTTGTATACGCGCAGCATGTCGCGGAACCGTTCCAACGGGTCGGCCGACTGCAACCCGCGGCGGCCGTAGCTGGCCGACTCGATCTCTCCGCCGGCACCGACGTGGCCCTGCCGGGTGGTCACGAGGATCAGCGACTGATCGTCGTCGAGCACCTCGACGCACCGCCGGACGAAGGCGGGCGCCAGCCAATCGTCGTGCCCCATCCATTTGAAGTAGGTGCCGCGGCCCTGGTGCAGCACCGCGTAGAAGTTAGGGATCAGGCCGATGTTGTCGGGCTGCCGGATGTAGCGGATCCGGGTGTCGGACCGCGCCAGCTCACGGCAGATCTCCTCGGTGCCGTCGTCCGATGCGTTGTCGGAGATCACCAGCTCGAGATGGGTGTAGTCCTGGTCGAGGACCGTCCGGATCGCCCGGCCGACCGTCTGCTCGCCGTTGCGCACCGGCAGCCCGATCGACACGAGCGGCTCTGTCCGGGACATGATGCAGCCCCGCTAGGCGGTCCCGGTCACGGGGTCGCTCGCCCCCGCCGACCCGGGACCCGCGGGTTCCTCGACCCGCTCGAGCCAGATCTCGCGCCAGAACGCGTAGATCGACCGAGGGCACATCACCGTATAGGTGCCTTCGCAGATGACACCCTCGAGCACGATGCACGGGTTCTTCATCTGCAACATGCGGCCGGTGGACTCCTGGATGCAGCGGTCGACGCGGCGGAGGACCCTGGCCTCCCGGCCGCAGTGGCGCGCCATCTCCTCCTCGAAGCCGAGCCCCCGGTTCAGGCCGTCCTTGCTGAGCGTCGCCTCGATCTCCGCCTGGGACTTGATGCGCACGAGCTCACCAGGCTGGAGGTCGGTGTGGCCGGTCGGCGTCTTGGTGAGCGTGCCCTTCACGAAGCGCCAGCGCAGGCCCTCGCGGAACCACAGACGCCGGGGCAGCACTCGCTTGCTCACCGCCTGGACGTGGTTGAACAGCCCGACCAGGAAGGCCCGCACGACCTCGACGATGCTGGCGTTGCCGTAGCGGACGTCTTCCACGTACTGGCGCATGTCCTTGAACGGCAGCGGCTCGGGCGCCGCCCGGAGCAATTCGGTCGCCTGGCAGGTGTAGAGCACCTCGCCCTCGGTCTCGCCGGGCCGGGTCGCCAGCGTTATCAAGTCCTCGGCGGTGACCTGCGGCTCGCCCGCCGGGACGGCCGGCTCACCGCGCCCGTCGGCCCGCTCGAGCCAGGCTTCCTTCCAGTAGAAGAGGCAGGCGGTCTGGCAGCCGCCGTGAGCCTCGGCATCGCACCGGACCCCGGCCAGGTGCACTGCGTCGCGCATCCGGCGCATGCCGCTGCGGGTCATCGTGTCGCACACCTTGTGGGCGACCTTGTCGACCGTGAACCGCTTGCCGCAGAACTTGAGCATCTCGGGCATGAACGGCAGGGCGTCGAGCTCGCCCCGCTCGTCCAGCGTCGCCAGGATCTCAGCCTCCGGGCGGACCACGACCACGTCGCCGACCTTCAGGTCGAGGCGGGCGCGCGCGGCCGCCGGTCGGATCTGCACCGCCGTGCTACCCATCGTTCGCTCCCGTCCAGCGCAGCTCGTCGTCGAGTCGGCCCTCCGACTGCAGTCGCTTGATCTCGTTCAGCCGGACGTAACGACCACCGAGGAACTCGTCCGGGGTGAGGTCGTAGCGCCGGTAGGCCTCGTAGAGCTCCTCGACGCCCTTCTGGACCGTCCAGCGCGGCTGGAACTCCGGGAGGACCTGCTGGATCCTCCCGAAGTCGACCCGGTAGTCCCGGGCGTCGGCACTGGCGCCCTCGGCGAAGCTGGCCTGGCAACCGGTGACGGCCTCGACCATCTCGGCCACCTCGCGCACCCGGAAGTTCTCCTCGGTGATGCCGACGTTGAACGCCTGGTTGTGCGTGCGCACGCGGTCTGCCTCGAGCGTGGCCAGGAAGGCCCGGCAGATGTCCTCGACGTGGACCAGCGGCCGCCAAGGTGACCCGTCGCTCTTGATCAGGACCTGACCCGTCGTGACCGCGTAGCCGACGAGGTTGTTGACCATGATGTCGACCCGCAGGTGCGGCGACACTCCGTAGGCCGTGGCGTTGCGGAAGAACACCGGGCTGAACTCCGGGGTCGCCAGCTGCGTGACGTCCTGCTCGACGAGGATCTTCGACTCGCCGTACGGCGTGACCGGGTTGAACGGGGCGTCCTCGGTCAGCGGCGTGCCGGTCCCGCTGGCGCCGTAGAGGCTGCACGACGAGGCGAACAGGAACCGCTCGACACCGGCCTCGCGGGCGGCCCGGGCCAGCCGTACCGAGGCCAGGTGGTTGATGTCGTAGGTGAGCTGGGCGTTGAGGTCGCCCAATGGGTCGTTCGACAGCGCCGCCAGGTGGACGACTGCCTCGAACCCTTCGAGATGGTGGGGCTCGACGTTCCGGATGTCGAGCCGGACGCCGGCAACTTGATGCCGGCGATCTCCGAAGCTGCAGGCTTCGTAGAGGCCCGTGTCGAGCCCCACCACCTCGTGACCTGCGTCGATCAAGAGCGGCACCATGACCGAGCCGATGTACCCCTTGTGGCCCGTGACCAGCACTCTCATCGTTACAGCACCACTTTCGTTCCGTAGAAGCCCTCGGCGAACCGGCCGGGGGCGTTGGCCTCCATGCCCCGTAGACGCAGCAACCCGCGGAACATGTCGGCGTCGAACCACGCCCGGCGGTGCTGGCTGGGGAAGTGCGTCAGGATCCCGTCGACCTTGCGCTGCGCGGTGGCCTCGTCAAAGGTGACGAACACGTTCGGCGATCCCAGGTCGCCGTCGTACTTCGGGATCTCGTACTCCAGGATCAGGTGGTCCCGCCACGTGTTCCACGTCAGGTCGGCCACCAGGCGGTGGTCCTGGTGCCGGTCGTGGCGGTGGTGGGTGAGGATCAGGTCGGGATCGACGTCCGCCTTCAGCTCCTCGAAGTAGTCCTTGATGCCGGCGCCCACCCACGGGAAGTAGCTCTCCCGGAAGCGCTCGATGCGGATGTCGGCCTTGCCCGCCCCGTCGAGGAAGTGCTCGGCCGCGGCCTGGGCCTCGGCAGCCCGGACGTCGTTCGAGGCGAGGACGACCCAATGGAAGCGGGCGTCCGGGTACTGCTCGACCAACCGCAGGACCGTCCCGCCGCAGCCGATCTCGATGTCGTCGCAGTGCGCGCCGAGGCACAGGATGTCGAGCGGGTCCTCGCGGCCTTCCGGCAGCGACAGCGAGCGCATCATGCCGCTCCCGTCCGCCAGATCTCCCACGGCGCGGTTCCCTGGCCGTAGAGGTCCTCGAGGACCTGGCGGTCCTTGAACGTGTCCATCGGCACGAAGAAGCCGTGGTGCTGGTAGGTGGTCAGCTCCGAGCGGTGGATCAGGCGCCCGAACGGCTCGTGGACCAGCTCCTCGCCGGGCCCGAGGACGTCGAA
>DASRJN010000127.1:0-18033 GCA_035649455.1 Acidimicrobiales bacterium | reverse complement strand
CGTGGGGCTGACGTCGGGCATCGTCTGGACCGTCTGGTCCTCGGCCGACAGCGGCGCTGCCACTGCCTCCGTGAAGCTGCGGACCTCGCGGAACCGTGCTCGCAATTCGGCCTGTGCCGCCACAGGCCGGGTCACGGTCTTCATTGGTGTCCCCTCTCGGTCGTCCCCCGCCTGAGGGGGACCCGTTTGGTGGTCCCGAATGACGCTACCGCCACACTTTCTTCATGCGGGTTGCGACCTTCAACATCCATCACGGCGTCGGACAGGACGGCGTGCTCGATCTCGAACGCACGGCGCGCACGCTCGCCGCGACGGGTGGGGAACTTCTCGGCCTGCAGGAGGTGGACCGCCACTTCAGCGCTCGCAGCAACTGGGTCGACCAGGCCGCGTGGCTGGGTGACAGGCTCGGTATGCAGGTGGTTTACGGCGCCGACCTCGATCTGCCGCCGCCCGAGCCCGGTGCGCCGCGCCGGCAGTACGGCAACGCGCTGCTGTCTGCCTACGACATCGTCGAGTGGCACAACATTCTCCTTCCCCGGCTCGGGGACGACGAGCAGCGCGGCCTGCTGGACGTGCTGGTGGACCTGGGGGACGGGTCGCGGACGCACGTCCTCGTCACCCATCTGCAACACGACTCCCGTACCGCGCGGCTGTTACAGGTCGACGCCATCCGGCAGGTTCTGGCCACCATGGAGCCGCCCGTCGTCCTGGTCGGGGACCTGAACTCGCTACCGGGTTCGCCCGAGATCCGGCAGCTCACCGAGGTGCTGAGCGACGCCTGGGCCACCTCGGGAGAAGGGCCCGGCTACACCTTCAGCGCCCGCCGGCCCCGGGCCCGCATCGACTACGTCATGTCCTCCGAGGACCTCGCGGCGTCGGTCGCAGAGGTGCTGTGGAGCCGGGCTGCGGACCACCTCCCGGTGGTAGCCGACCTGCAATCCGCTGGCCCTGACCGGCCTGGCTAGTCCATGCTCGGCGCCGTGCAGCACCTCACCACCGCCGAACTCGAGGCCGGCCTCGCCGAGGTCCGCCGGTCCCCGGCCGATGCCGGGGTGGTCGAACTGGTCGTAGCCCGCCCCGAAGTGGGCGTGCGCGACGTGCTGGAGGAGGGCACGCTCGACCTGGAGAAAGGCCTGGTGGGCGACAACTGGGGCGTGCGCCACGAAACGGCCGAGTACGACCGGCAGCTCAATGTCATCAACGCCCGGCTCTCCCGCCTGGTGGCGATCGAGCCGGAGCGGCGGCCCCTGGCGGGTGACCAGCTGCACGTCGATCTCGACCTGAGCATCGGGAACCTGCCCCCGGGCACGCGGCTGGCGCTCGGCTCGGCGGTCATCGAGGTGAGCGAGACGCCCCACACCGGCTGCTCCAAGTTCGTGGAGCGCTTCGGCCGCGAGGCGATGCGCTTCGTCAACTCGCCGCTCGGCCGCGAGCTGCGCCTGCGGGGCATGTGCGCCCGGGTGGTGGTGGCGGGCACCGTCCGTCCCGGCGACCCGATCCGCAAGGTCACCGAGTAGCGCGCTCCGTACCCGTCACGGCGGGACCATGGCGTCCCACAGGCCGGGGAGGCGGGTGGCCCACCACCGGGCGTCCGGATCGGCGGTGCGCAGCACATTGGTGCCGCAGTGCACCTCGCCCATGCTCAGGTGGTACGTGTACCAATCGTCCACGAACAGGTGGTTCCGGTGGGGGGCGAGGCGGCGGTAGGCGTCCTTGAGCAGGTCGTTGCCGCCCACGACGGGACCGAACGGGTCCGGCACGATCGACCAGCCGCCCACCACGATGTGGTTGACCATGTCGGGGAAGTGGGCGAGCGCGGCGCCGCCGTACGACTCGAACATGAGCGGGACCTCCACGAAGCGGCTGTCGTCCACTGCCAGGCCGTCGGTGAGCTGCTGGCGCACCGTCTGGAGCGCCTCCTGGCACGAGGCCTGGAAGTCCCACAGCGGGCTGTCGTCGAGTAGCTCCTGCACCGTGCGGGCCGCGTCGCCGTCCTGCCCGGTCTCGGGTTCGGGACGGGTCTTGCCTTCCCACAGCACGGCGTCGCCATGCCCGTCGGCCCGCCACGCCTCCAGCAGCGCCCGGAACGCGGTGGTGGAGGCGATCTGGATGGTCCAGTCGTCGACGCCGGTCCCCGGCTCGAAGCACACGATCTCGTCCACGTGCCCCACCGCCAGCCAGTCGGTGAAGATCTCGATCGGCGGTTGCACCCGCTGGGCGTTGAGGAACTGGCGCACCGCCAGCGCGGCCTGCCGGCCGTTCGAGTCCGGGGCCGTGGTGCCGAGCACGATCCGGCCCAGCGGGTACGGCACGCCGGCCACGACGACCGGCGGGCTCACTTCCAGGTTGCCGAACGAGTCGAGCGAGGTCTGCCAGCCGCCGTGGGCCGGAACGCTGTAGACGTCCACGCCGTCGTGGCCGAACACCCGCTCGACCGCGGGGTCCAGGCCCCGATCGCGGGGCCCGTCCACGATCACGTGGCGAGCGGCCTGGCCCGGTCCCCAGGTGTGGCCGGGTTCGACCTCGTCCTGGATCCAGGGGTCGCCCTCAGTGAACTCGCCGGCCACCTGGCGCACGGCCACGCCCGCCTGGGTGCAGGCCTGGCCCAGCGCGGTCACGAAGTCGCTGTTCCAGCCCACGTCGTGCACCACGTAGAGGGTCTCCGCGGGCCGGCTGCTGGCCGGCATGACCCATGGCGCCACCCGCAGGACCACCCGGTCGCGGTCGTCGCCGCCCTGGTCGCCCAGGTCGGCGATGATCTCGACGAGGCCGTCGAACCCACCGTCGGGGAACGTGTGGGCGGTGAGGCGCAACTCCAGCTCATCCACCGCCGCGATCCGACCCGTCTCCAGGGACCCGGACCCGGCCAGGGCACCGACCACCGGCACCGGGCCGTGCTCGCCGTCGTACCACAGCGTCACCCGAGGCGCCGAGAACGAGCTGAGGGACAGTCTCACCGGCGGAGCGTCGGGCTGGTTGGCCAGGTCGGGGTCGAGCGCCAGCACCACCGGCGCCGATCGCTCCAGCCGCAGCGCGCCGCTCGGATCGCACACCACCACCGCGCCACGCCCGCCCTCGCCCCACTCCCATTGCCACCGGCCGTCCCCGTCGCGGGCGACCTCGCCCGTGCGCAGGGAGTCGACGAACAGCATCACCCGGGAACCCGCCATGTCTCCGCCTCACTTCGCGTCTCGGCCGCCCGCCGCCGCGTCGTCCAGTGTGCCACCTTTGCCGGATGCCCACGGACGCGCCCTTCACCTACGAAGACCTCGACGCCGTCACCGCGTGCGTAGCCGGCGCCTGGCGTGCGGGCGCGGACCGGGACTGGTCGGCGCGCGCCGGAACCTTGGACTGGAGCTGCGCCAGGACCGCCGACCACGCCCTCGATGCCGTCCTGGCGGTGGCGTTGTTCCTGGCCGCGGGCCGCCAGGACGGCTATCCCGAGTGGGCCTGGACCACCCCGGCGCCCTGCCAGGACGGCCGGCCCGACCTGGCCGGCGACGCCATGGCCGCGGTCGGCCGCGTGCTGTCGGCCGTGATCGCCACCGCACCCCCCGGGGCGAGCGCGGTGATCTGGCAGCGGCCCCTCCCCGAGGTGCGCCCGGCGAGCGACTTCGCGGCCCGCGGCGCCCTGGAGATGATCCTGCACGGCCACGACGTGTGCGCCGGCCTCGGCGTCCCCTTCGCCCCACCCGCGGACGTCTGCACGCGCCTGCGCGACCACAGCCGCGGCTGGCCCCACTGGCGCTCCCCGGGGTGGCACGAACCCGCCGCCACCGACGACCCCTGGGCCGACCTCCTCGCCGCCTCGGGCCGCCGCCCGTACCAGCCCGGCTGAGGCCCGCTACCAGATGTCGTCGCCGCGGAGCACCGCGTCGGCGCCGCCGTCCACGAACACCACCTGCCCCGTGAGCCGGACCGTGGTGGGGGCGGCCAGGAAGGCGATCAGCTCGGCCACGTGCTCGGGCCGGGCGTAGCCGCCGTAGGGCATGGGGACGGCGTCGGCCATGAGCGCGCGCATGCCCTCGTCGGCGAACAGCGGCTCGGTCATCGGCGTCTCCACGATGCCCGGGGCCACCGCGTTCAGGGCGATGCCCGCGCCGGCCCAGGCCTCGGTGGGCGCCTGGCGCCGGACCCAGCGGGCGAGCGCCCGCTTGGACGAGGGATAGGCGGCCAGGCCGACCCGGGCGGCGCGGGCCGCGGCTGCGTCCTCGTCGCCGTCGAGGCAGGCGGCCACGAGCTCGGGATCGTGGGCGTTGATCACCGAGGACGAGGCGGTGGCCACCGCTCGGGGCGCGGTCGCCCGGCCCAGCAGCGGGCGGAGCCCGACCAGCGTCGCCACCGCGCCGAAGTAGTTGACCCGAGCGCACAGCTCAGGCGGGGCGTTCACGCCCGCGTTGGCGATGACCGCGTCGACCCGGCCCCCGCTGGCCCTCGTGACCGCATCGACCATGGCCTCGCGCCCCTCAGGCGTGGCCAGGTCGGCGATGACCGCCGCGTCCCGCAGGTCCACATCCACCACCTGGTGGCCCGCGGTGCACAGCAGCTCGCAGGTGGCTCGGCCGATCCCGGAGGCGGCCCCGGTCACCACGTAAGTGCGCTGGTCGGCGTCACGCACGGCTCAGCCCTCGGCCTCCCGCGCCCGTTTGCGGCGCTTGCCCTCGTGCATGGCCTGGACCCGCGCCACGGGGATCTCGTGGCCCTCGGCGAGCAGGTCCTCGCTCAGCCCCTGAGGGTCGGGCATGTGCTCGGCCCACGGGTCCCTGTCTCCGAGGCGGTCCGGAGCGGTGTGCACGGTGAAGTCGGCCGGCTTGATGTCGTCGATCTCGTCCCACGCCAGGGGGAACGACACCGGTGTTCCCGGCCGTACCCGGGGGCTGTAGGCCGCCACCACCGTGGCCCCGCCGACCCGGGTGGCGTCCACGAACACCTTGCCGCCCCGGTCCTCCTTCATGAACGCGGTGGTGGCGATCTTGGGATCGAGCCGCTCGGCCCGGCCCGCGATGGCGCGGGTGGCCGCGGCCGCGTCCTCGATGGCCACGCGGGCGTCGATGGGGACGAAGATGTGCAGCCCCTTGGCCCCACTGGTCTTGACCGCTCCCGCCAGCCCCAGCTCGTCCAGCGCCCGGCGGACCAGGTGGGCGACCTCCACCACGTGCCCGAAGCCGGACCCCTCGGGCGGGTCGAGGTCGAGCACGAGGTGCGTCATGTGGTCGAGCCGGTCGGCCAGCACCAGCGTCGGGTGGTACTCGACGGCCCGCTGGTTGGCGAACCACAGCAGCGTGCGCCGGTCGTTGCACACCGCGTAGGACACGTCCCGCTTGGACGCCTCGGCCCACAGCTGCACCGTCGGCACCCAGTCCGGCGTGTACTTGGGGACGTTCTTCTGCATGAACGCCTCCTGCCCCCGGTGCACCCGGATCACCGACAGGGGCCGATCCCGCAGTCCCGGGAGGATCCGCTCGCTCACGCTGTCCAGGTAGTCCACGAGGTCCCGCTTGGTAGCCCCTGCCTCGTCGAACAGCGGCTGGTCGAGGTTGGTCAGCGGGACCCCGTCCCGCTCCTCCTTCTCGCTCATCCCCCCAGGCTCCCACCCCGGCGACCCCATCTGCGTGCCGGGAGGTTGTACAGGAGCGTACAAGAACGTACAATTCGTGCCGATGGTTTCGGTGACCGCAAGCGAAGCCCGCGCCACGCTGCCCCAACTCCTCAATCGGGTCGAGGCTGGTGAGGAGATCATCCTCACGCGCCACGGACGCCAGATCGCGGTCATCCTGCGCCCGGATGCCCTCCGCGTTCGCCGGGGCGGCCCGGCCCTTGACGCGGCCGCCCAGGTCCGCGACAGGCTCGAAGCCGCGCGCCGCGCACCCCTCCCGCATCGTGGGCTGACACCGAGCCAAGCCGATTCGCTGATCGAGGAGATCCGATCGGGTCGCAACAGCCGCTGATGGACGCGTTCGATGCCGACGTCCTCATCTACGCAGCGACATCCGCACACCCGCTTGGATCACGCGTCGCCGCGCTGTTCCCTCCCGGAGGTGACAGCGAGACCGCCGGAATCGGCTCCGTGTTGCTGCTTCCCGAGCTACTCACCCGCCCGACCCGAGACGACTCCCAGGACGAGCTCGCGGCACTCTACGGGCTGCTCTCCCGCCTCGACCTCCGACCAGTCGACCCTCTCGTGGCTGAGCTCGCGGTCGTCCTCGGGGCGGCCTACCGACTCAAGGCCGCGGACGCCGTCCACCTCGCCACTGCCGTCAACGCCGGGGCCGACCGCTTCATCACCAACAACGCCCGGGACTTCAAGCGCGCTGTCGATGAGATCGACGTCACTTATCCCGACGATCTGCCCGCTCCCCCGTCTCGCAGGTCGTATCGGTAGACGTTGCTCTCGCGGGCGACGAAGCCGAGCTGCTGGTAGAGGCGGTTGGCGGCTTCGCGGGAGGGACGGGACGTCAGGTCCACCGTCTTGCAGCCCAGCTCGCGGGCACGGTCGACCATGGCCATGGTCAGCGCCGTGCCCACGCCGCGGCGCCGGCCGGCCTCGTCCACCGTGACATCCTCGATGAACGCCCGCTTGCCGGTGGGGATGCGGAACGCGACCAGCGTCGACATCCCCAGGATGGTGCCGTCGTCGTCCAGGGCGATGAACAGGTCGGTGGCGGGCGACGCCACCACCTCCCCCAGCTCCTCGATGGAGGGAGGCGGGGACGACGACGAGAGCTGCGGCACCAGCCGCTCGACGGCGTCCACGATGGCGGGGGTCAGGGTGGTGGCGATCTCGACTTTCACGCCGCGCACCGTACCGCCGCGGGGACGGGAGGTCAGACTCGCCCGGTCACCCCGGATCGGGGACCGGCTGGGGTGGCGGCGGGCCGACGTAACGGGCCGACGGGCGGATGATCCGGTTGTCGGCCGCCTGCTCCAGGATGTTGGCGCACCAGCCGATGACCCGGCTCGACGCGAACGTCGGGGTGAACAGGTCGCGGGGCAGGCCGGTGTGCTCCATGACCACGCCCGCGTAGAACTCGACGTTGGCGTACAGGTTCCGGCCGGGCTTGAGCTCGTTCAGCACGTCGACCACGGTCTGCTCGACCTGCTTGGCGAAGTCGACCTTCTCGGCGTGGATGCGCTCGGCCACGTCCCGGAGGAAGAGCGAGCGGGGGTCGTCGGTCTTGTAGACCCGATGGCCGAACCCCATGATCTTCTCGCCCTGGGTCACCTGCTCGACGAGGTACGGCCGGGCGTTCTCGGGCGTGCCGATGGCGTCGAGCAGGTCGAGCGCCCGGGCCGGGGCGCCGCCGTGCAGCGGGCCGGACAGCGCCGCGATCCCGCCGGTGACCGCGGCGGCGAGGTCGGCCCCGGTCGAGGTGATCACCCGGGACGTGAACGTCGAGGCGTTGAAACCGTGGTCGATGGTGAGCATCTGGTACTGCTCGACCGCCCGGGCCGGCTCGTCGTCGGGCCGCTCGCCGGTCAGCATCCACAGGTAGTTGGCGCCGTAGCCCAGCTCGGGATCCGGGTCGATGGGCTCCTGGCCCTGCTCCAGGCGGTGCAGCGCCATGATCAGCGTGGGCACCGCGGCGCACACGACCAGGGCGTTGGACCGCAGCTCGGCCGGCGGGATGTCGAGCCAGGGCTGGAACCCCTGGCTGTGGCCCACCAGCGAGACCGCGCTGCGCAGCCGGTCCATGAGCGGCCCGCCCGAGCGGGCCACGTCGGGGAGCAGCCGCCGCACCGCCTCGGGCACCTGCCGCAGCGCCCGCACCTCGGCCGCGAACGCGTCGCTCTCGGCGCGGGTCGGCAGGTGGCCCTCGAACAGCAGGAACCAGACATCCTCCAGCGACCGCTTGGCGGCCAGCTCGACGGCCGAGTACTGGCGGTAATGGTAGAAACCCTCCAGGCCCCGGACGTCGCCCACCTTGGTCTCGGCCACGATCACGCCTTCGAGCCCGGGAGGCGCCTCGATCTGGCCCGGGTGGACCACGGGTTGGATGGCGGCCACCCGCATCAGGTCGCGGAGCGACACGATGCCCACCAGCTCGCTGCCCTCCACCACCGGGATGTGGCGGTAACCGTGAGCGCCGAGCGACGCGAACGCCTCCTGCACCGACAGGCCCGGCTCGACGCAGTCGGGATCGGGCGTCATCCACTCGGCCACCTTGGTGCCCTCGGCCGACGGCCCGGCGGCCGCCAGGCGCACCACATCTCGCTCGGTCAGGATGCCGACCGGGCGGATGCCGTCGACCACGACGACAGACCCGACCGTGCGATCGTTCATGCGGGTGGCGGCCTCGGCCACGGTCTCGTCCGGCAGTGCGACGACCACCGGTGAGCTCATCACCTCGGCCACCGTGCGTACGGTGTGGGGGGTCACGCGCATCACCGTAGATCGGGCGGCGGCGAGGCGAAACGTCCGGCATGCGATTCACATGACCAGCGGTGCCACCCTGACCGCTCAGCGCTGTTGGATTCCGTTCACACGCGTGTGACGGACTGATCACATGCTGGTCGATTGCGTGTCACAGCGCCGCCGTAGCGTGAGGGCCGTGGAGCTGCCCGCCGCCATCACGACGTGGACCGGTGCCGGCGCGGCCAAGAACGCCCGGCGTTCGCTCGACGAGTGGACGCGGGCTCAGGACGAGGTGGCGGAGCTGCTCGCCCGGCTCGCGGCGCAACGCGGCGCCGAGCAGTCCGCCGGCGGCGAAGCCACCTCCTCAGCCGCCTGACCCCGCCCGTCCCCTCCGGGCGGGGTTCAGGCCGGCCGACGGGTTCCCGTTCGGCCTCTTACGATGGACCCGGTGGAGCACGTGAAGTGGCGTTCCCGTCCCGTCCTCGACCGGCCCGTCCTCATCGCGGCGTTCGAGGGCTGGAACGACGCCGGCGACGCCGCCAGCGGTGCGGTCCGCTACCTGATCGACCGCTACGACGGCGAGCTGGTGGCCGAGATCGACCCCGAGGAGTTCTTCGACTTCACGTCCACCCGGCCCCAGGCCGAGATCGACGACGACGGGGTGCGCCACATCGTCTGGCCCAGCTCCTCGATCTTCTCCGCCACCCTGCCCGGCGACGCGGGCGACGCCCTCCTGCTCATCGGCACCGAGCCCCAGCTCCGCTGGCGCACGTTCTGCGCCCAGGTCACCGGGGTCGCCCAGCAGCTGGGCTGCCGCCTCGTCGTCATCCTCGGGGCGCTGGTGGCCGAGGTGCCCCACAGCCGGCCGGTCCCGGTCGTGGGCACCGTGAGCGACCCCGCGCTGCAGGCCGAGCTCGGCCTGCGCCCCTCGAGCTACCAGGGCCCGACCGGGGTGGTGGGCGTGCTCTCCGCGGCCTGTCGTGAGGCCGGGCTTCCCGCCGCCTCGCTGTGGGCCGCCGTCCCCACTTACGTGCCCACCGCCCCCTCGCCCAAGGCCGTGCTGGCGCTGCTGGAGCAAACCTCCGAGGTGCTCGGCATGTGGGTGCCGACCACCGACCTCGAGATCGCCGCCGCGGCCTACGAGCGCCAGGTCACCGAGCTGGTGCAGGAGGACGACGAGACGTCCGACTACGTGGCCCAGCTCGAACGCCGCCACGACGCCGACGACGAGGAGACCACCGGCCGCTCGCTGGTCGAGGAGGTCGAGCGCTACCTGCGCGATCGCAAGGAGTGACGCGCCCACGGCTGCGTCTGCTCCCAGACGCGGGCCAGGCGCAGCGGGATCTCGTCGTGATGGCGGCGGGCCATGATCTGCAGGCCCACCGGCAGGCCCTCCGAGTTGAGCCCGGCGGGGACGGACACGGCCGGGTTCCAGCAGAGGTTGGCCAGCATGGTGAACGGCGTGGCCGAGGCACCCAGCGGGCGGGCCGGCCGGCCGTCGATGGTGTCCGGCGGTGGCCCCTCGGCCGGGAACGCCACCACCGCGCTGGTCGGGCTGATCAGCAGGTCGACCTCGCTCATCAGGGCCGCCACCTCGAGCTCCAGCCGATGGCGCCGCGCCTCGGTCTTCGCCACGCGGGGCACGGCCATGCGCTCGGTCTGCTCCAGCACCGACCGGCTGAAGCGGGTCAGATCGTCGGCCACGCCCGGCCACATGCCCTCGTCGAGCGAGTGCCACAACCCGGTGGGGCCCGCCCCCAGCCACGCCTTCACCGGATCGGACAGGCTGACAGGCTCGTCGTCGAGCACGAGGCCCGCGGCCTCGGCCAGGCGCCGAGCGGCCCTCTCGGTGAGGTCCCGAACCTCGGGATCGCACAGGGCGAAGCCCATGTCGGGCGTCCAGCGGGCCCGGAGGCCCTCGACCGGTAGGGTCTGGGCCGCCGACTCGTAGCTGACCAGCGAGCGGGGCAGCGAGGTGCGGTCGCGGTCGTCGGGACCGGAGGTCACGTCCAGGTGACGGGCGGCGTCGGCCACCGTGGTGGTGAGCAGGCCGTAGACCGCGGTCTGGGAGCTGCGCGGGTTGGGGTCGGGGATGCGCCCGAAGCTGGGCTTGAAGCCGACCAGCCCACAGAAGCCGGCGGGGATGCGGGTGGAGCCGCCGCCGTCGCTGCCGGTGGCCGCCGGGACGAGGCCCGCAGCCACGGCCGCCGCGCTACCGCCGCTGGACCCGCCGGGCGTGCGGGTCGGGTCCCAGGGATTGCGGGCGACGCCCCACGCCTTGGTCTTGGTGAAGTTGAGGGTGCCGAACTCGGGCGCCGCGGTCTTGCCGACGGGGACCGCCCCCGCGGCCCGGAGCCGGGCCACGTGGATCGAGTCCTCCGCCACCGGGCCCCGCCCCACGAAGGGCAGCGACCCGTAGCTGGTGGGCATGCCCGCGCAGTCCTCCAGGTCCTTGACCCCGATGGGCACGCCGGCGAAGGGTCCCGGGTCGTGACCCGCCGCCACCGCCGCGTCGACGGCCTCAGCGGCGGCCCGAGCCAGCCCCTCGTCCACGTGGACGAAGGCGCCCAGCTCGTCGTTGCCCGCGGCGATGGCCGCCAGCGCCTCGTCGAGCACCTCCACGGCCCGGCGCTCGTTGCGCCGCACGGACTCCGCGATCTCGATCGCCGACTGCTCCATCACGCCCATCCCCTCAACGAGATCTTCCGATCGAGGTCCCCCAGGTCTTCTGGCATGTCGAGCATAGACCTGCACAGACAGTGCAGAATCTTGCCCGTGCGCCGCCTGCCCCGCCTGCTCCGGGAGCCCATGTGGGTGCTCGGGCTCGTCGTGCTCATGGACGAGATCGACAAGAACATCGTCCGGGGGCTCATCGACCCGCTGAAGTCCGACTTCGGGGTGGGCGACTTCGCCATCGGCGTGCTGCTGTCGATGCAGCTGCTCTTCAACGGCATCATCACCGTCCCGGCCGGCTACCTGGCCGACCGCTGGAACCGCACCAAGGCGATCGGCACCACCGTCGTCGCCTGGTCGGCGCTGAGCGCGGCGGGGGCCGGGGCGCAGAGCTTCGGGATGTTGGTGGGCCTGCGCTCGCTGCTCGGCTTCGGCCAGGCGGTGAGCGAGCCGTCGTCGGCCAGCCTGCTGGGCGACTACTACCCGCCGGAGCGGCGGGGCAAGGCGTTCTCCATCCAGCTGGTCATGCTGTTCGTGGGGACCGGCGTCGGCGTGGCGCTGGGCGGCTGGCTGGGCATCGCCTTCGGCTGGCGCTGGGCGCTCCTGGTCTCGGCGTTGCCGGGCCTCCTGGTCGCCCTGGTCGTGTACCGGCTGATGGAGCCGAAGCGGGGCACGGCCGACCTCATGGCAGCCCTGGGTGGCGGGGAGATCCAGCACAGCGACGGCGACAAGGTCCACCTGTTCGAGCACGGGTTCCGGCAGTTCCTGGTGGACATGATCGACGGCCTGCGGGCCGACATGCGCACCGTGCTGCGCATCCGCACCATGCGCTACGCCCTGGTGGGCGTAGCCGCGCTGCTGTTCACCGTGACGGCCATCTCGTCATGGCTGGCGCAGTACTACATCCGCCACCTGCACGTGGCCGAGGGCGACGGCGAGGCGTGGTTCATGGCGCTGGCCATCCTCGCCGGCGTGCCCGGCATCATCATCGGGGGCCGGGTGGCCGACCGCTGGGCGCCCCGCATCCAGGGCGGGCGCCTCGCCCTGCCCGCCGTATTCCTGTTCGTGGGCACCACGTTCTTCACGGCGTCGTTCCTCATCCGCCCGGCCGCCTACAGCCTGCCCGCCATCCTGGCGGCCTTCGGGCTGCAGCTGGCCGGCCTGTTCGTCGACTCGATGGCCATCCCCAGCCTGCGGGCCGGCCTCACCGACGCGCTGCCGGCCCACCTGCGGGGCACGGGCTTCGGCGCCTTCAACCTGGTCGCGGTGGTGGCGGGACAGGCCGCGGCCCCGTTCGTGGTGGCCGGCGTGTCCAGCCTCTACGGCGAGAACCTCCGCATCGCCCTGCTGGTGGTCTCGCCGCTCTCGTACCTGGGCGCCGCGGTGCTGTTCCGGGCCCGCAAGTTCCTCGACGACGACATGCAGCAGATCCTCGTGGCCGTCCTCACCGCCCTCCAGGAGGAGCACGACCGCACCGTCGCCCAAGCCCAGGCAAAGGCCGGGACCGGCGCCGACGCCGACTCCGAGGAAGAGCTGGCCGGCTAGGGGTCGGCCGCCGCGGGCTCCGGCCGCCCGGGGTCGACCCGGTCGTCGTTGCGGGCCTCGGCGAGGACATTGATGAGCACGGCGCTGACCGGGACGGCGAGCACTGCACCGAAGGCGCCGAACAGCGTGCTACCCGCCACGATGGCGCCCAGGATGACGAGGGGGTGGAGCTCCAGGGAGCGGCCGAACACGACGGGGGCCAGCAGGTCGTTGTCGAACTGCTGGACCAGCACCGCCACGACGAGCACGATCACGGCCTCGCTGAAGCCGGCGGTGACCAGCGTGACCAGGACGGCTACCGCCCCGGCGACGACCGCGCCGGCGAAGGGGACGAAGGCGGCGAAGAAGGTGATCACGGCCACCGGCACCGCCAGCGCGCCGCCCACCAGCCAGACGGTGGTGCCGATGATGAAGCCTTCGATCAGGCCGAGGAGGGCCGAGCCTCGCAGGTAGCCGCCCAGCGTCCGCCAGGCCCGGGCCGCCAGGCGGCGGGTCAGCGGGCGGCGCTCCTCGGGGAAGTGCCCGACCATCCACTCGCAGAAGCGGTCGCCGTCCTTGAGCAGGAAGAACGTGGAGACCAGCGCCAGCACCAGGCCGGTGATCACCTCGAACACCACCACGGTGCCCGAGACCACCGCGCCGCTCTGGCGTTCCAGCGTGTCCCGCGCCCGGTCGGCGGCCTCGTCGCGGAAGTCGTTGATGTCCTGGCGGGACACGTCGAACGGGCTGTCGTCCACCAGCCAGTCCTCGACGTCGTCGACCGCGTTCTCCAGCGTCGGGCCCAGGTCGTTGAACTCGTTGACCATGGCCGGCACCAGCAGCGACACGATCCCGGCCATGATCAGGAGGAAGCCGAACAGGGTCACGAACGCCACCAGCCCCCGCCGCATCCCCCGGCGGCGCAGCGCGGCGGCCACCGGATCGAGCGCCCGGCCCAGCAGCACGGCGATGGCCGCGGTCAGCACCAGCACCCACAGCGCGTTGAGCAGCTTCAGCAACGCCCACCCGACGATGCCGATGCCGATCAGCTTCCAGGCATACGTGCCGAGGCGGGACACCGTCGGGTTGATGCGGGTTGTGACCTCGTCCACGGTCGTGTCCTCGGATCGGGGCACGGGGCCTCCTCGTCGGTCTGCCATCCTCAGGCCGTCGGGATCTGGCTCACGACCAGGTCCGTGAAGCGCTCCGCGCCGGCGGCGGTCAAGTGGTACCCGTCTTCGCGGGTCAGGCCGCTCTCGCTGGTCACCAGCGACCACCAGTCCACCAGCCGGGTGTTGCCGGGGTGGCGGGCCACGGCGGCGTCCAGCGCGTTGTTGACCTCACCCTCCCAGCGCCGCGGGACCATCACGTTGACCAGCATCACCTGACGGTCCGGCCCGATGGCGGCCAACACGTCCTCGATCTGGGCCTCGGTGAACGGCCCGTTGTTGCCCAGGTGGAGCAGCACCACCTGCCCGAGCAGGCCCTGGGCGTCGAGGGCGCGCACGACGTCGCCGGCCTCGTCCATCTGCCGGCCGATGACGGCATCCACCGTGATGCCGCCGCCCAGGCGGGCCGACAGGGCGGGGCCCGCGCCGACCAGCACCGAGTCCCCGATGCCGGTGAACCCGCCGGGCACGCCCGGGGGCGGGGTCGGGGCCGCGGGGGCGGGAGCGGTCGTGGTCGGCGCCACCGCGGGGGCTGTCGTGGTCGGGGCGGCCGTGGTGGTGGGCGAGGCGGGCGCGGTGATCAGGACCCGCTCGGGCGGCGCGGCCTCGGGGCCCTCCGCCGTCATCACGTCGTGACCGACGCTCACCACCAGAGCGAGGCCCACCACCACGGTCACGGCCGTCGCCACGGCGGCCAGTGACCGTCCCTCCACCGCCCGCGCCACCCGCATGAGCGCGTCACGCCCGGCGTCGCCGAAGCCGCGGTGACGCACCGGTTGCTCGATCCAGCGGTACGACGCAGCCGCGAGGCCCAGGACCAGCGCCACCTGCGCCGCGACCTTGAGCGGCGATTCCGGCTGCTGGCCGGGGGCGACCGCAGTGAACACGATCACCGGCCAGTGGATGAGGTAGATGCCGTAGGACCGCTGCCCCACCCAGCGCAGCGGCGACGCGGCCAGCAGGCGGGCGGTGCGGGTGGGCGCCGGGTAGACCACCACCGCGATCAGCGCCAGGGTGGCCAGTTGCACGGCGGTGAGGCCGCCGCGGAAGGCGGCGCCGTCGCGGTCGGTGAGGCCGAAGGCGTACCAGCCCACGACCAGGGCGGCGGCCACCGCCACGGCGTCGAGGGCGGCCACGAACACGCGCCCGGTGTGGGCCCGCAGCCGGTTGGGCGTCCAGAACAGCCCGAGGGCGACGCCGGCCAGCAGCCCCGCGGCCCGGGTGTCGGTCCCGAAGTAGAGGCGGGTGGGGTCGCCGCCGCCCGCCAGCGCGAAGCGCAGGACGGTGGCGGCGACGGCGCCGGCCAGGGCGAGGGCCACCGCGTGCTTGCGTCCGGTACGCACCAGCACCAGCCCACACAGCAGCGGGAACACCAGGTAGAACTGCTCCTCGATCGACAGCGACCACAGGTGCTCGAGCGCGGAGGGCCCACCGGCCGCCTCGAAGTACGACTTGTGGTCGACGATGAGCCGCCAGTTCAGGTGGTAGCCGACCGCGGCCACAGCCTGGTCCCGCAGCTCGGCGAGGCGCTCGGGCTGGGCCACGCTGGCCCATGCCAGCGTCCCCGCCACCACGACGCCCACCGCCGGCAGCAGGCGCCGGGCCCGCCGCACCCAGAAGTCACGCAGGGCGATGCGGTCGGTGCGCTGGTGCTCGTTGACCAGCAGGGCGCACACCAGCCACCCCGACAGCACGAAGAACAGCTCGACCCCGATGTAGCCGCCCGCGGCCCGGGAGTAGCCGAGGTGGTAGGCGAGGACCAGCCCGACGGCCACCGCCCGCAGGCCGTCGAGGCCCGGCAGGTAGCCCAGCTTGCGGGTCTGCCACGAGGGCTTCCGCCGCACCACCACCTCGGGGGACGCCTCGACGGGCGCGGGCGAGCCCCGCAGCACGCCCTCGACGTCGTCGATCAGGCGGGTCAGGCCGGCTGCGGTCGTCTGGTCCGGGGCTGGGCCTTCGCTGGTGGAATCGGTGTCGGTGTCGGTCGTGTCGTCGGCTCCCACGGTCCCCAGCTCTCGTTCTCAGCAATCGAACGATGCCAGATCCAGCGAGGTCGTGGTTTGATCCCCGGTCGGGGCCGGCGTACTGCTGGTGGTCGAGGTCGGGGCCGGGAGCGTCGCCGCGGTGGTGGTCGAGGTCGAGGGGGCGGCCTGGTCGCGGACGCCCTGCCAGTCGGAGCCGGTCACGAGCTCGATGCCGGTGGCGCCCGCCGTGGGCTCGAGGCGGGCGCCGCTCACCAGCCAGCGCGCCACCAGCTCGGCGGCGGCCGACTGGTCCGGCGGGTAGCGGACCACCGTGCCGTCCGCGCCCCCGCCGAGCTCGTCGCCCGACACGGTGGCGTTGAACCCGACCGCCTGCAGGGCGGCGGTGGCCTCGGCCCCCTGCCGGCTGGCCCCGGTCCCGTTGCGCACCGTGAGCCGCACTGCCGCCGGCGGCAGCTCGGCGGTCGCGCCGCCGCGGAAGATGGACAGCGTGGCCTCGGTCTCCGGGCCCTCGTTCAGCCGGAGGATGGCGGCCCCGTTGACCGTGTCGGGGGTGCCGGACACGGCGTAGGTGAGCAGGCTGTCGGGGTTGAAGGAGCGGAACTTCCGGCCCAGGTCGAAGATGTCGCCCGCGGTCAGCTCGCTGTCCACGGTCACGCCGGAGAGGCCGACGTCGATGAGCTGGTCGAGCGTGCCGGGGTTGCGGGCGCCACGGTCGATGGCCCGGCTCAGCGCCCGGCGGATGAAGTCCTGCTGGCGGGCGATGCGCCCGAGGTCCGAGCGGGCGTCCTCGACCCAGCGGCCGTCGATCAGCTCCTGGTAATGGCGGGAGCGAACGTACGCCAGCGCCTCGTCGGCACTGAGCATGTGGCAGCCCGGGTCGGGGAAGTCGAGTCCGGTCTGAGCATCACGCGCGGGCCGGGGGATGTAGACGGGCACGCCGTCGATGGCGTCCACCAGCCCCCGGAACGAGGCGAAGTCGACCTGCACATAGTGGTTGATGGGGATGCCGAAGGTCTCGCCGATGGTCTTGATGAGGAGGGGCGCACCCCCCTGCTCGACCGCGATGTTGATGCGGCGCGAGGTCCCGGTTCCGGGGATGGGGACGAACAGGTCGCGGGGCAGCGACAGCAGCGCGGCCCGCTCCGACTCGGGGTCGATGCGCAGGATCATGATCGTGTCCGAGTGCAACGTGACGTCCCGCCCGATGCGGACCGGGTCGTTGCCCGGCAGGCCCGCGGCGCTGTCGATGCCCACGATCAGGTAGTTCTCGGGCCCGCCGCTCTGGGTGGGCTCGTCGAGGATCCCGCCCAGCTCGACCCGCGGCAGCCGCTCGGCCTTGCGCAGCACATAGCCGAGCCCTGCGGCACTGGCCATCAGGCCGAGCGTCGACAGGCAGCCGGCGGCGATGGCCAGCCGTTGACCCCAGGTGCGGCGGGGCCGCTCGTTGCTCTCGCGGTTGGGCCGCACCCAGCGGATCGTATCGAGGGTCGTCCGCGACACCGCCTCGGGTGCCGGCGGTTCAACGCCCGTCCACTACTTTGAACCACGATTCGCGCAACGGAGGGCACCAGGGAGGGAACGGCGCGTGAGGTTGAGGGAAACCGCCGAGGAGCAGGAGTTCCGAAGCGAGCTGCGAGCGTGGCTGACCGCCACCCTGCCGAAGTTGCCCGCGCCGCCCCCCTTCGAGGACTGGGCGGCCAAGCGGGCCTACGACACCGGCTGGCAGCGCCGCCTCCACGATGCCGGCTACGCGGGCATCTCCTGGCCGCAGGAGTACGGCGGCCGTGGCGCCACCCCGTCCGAGGAGCTCATCTTCCTGGAGGAGACCGAGCGGGCCGGCGCGCCCTACGTCGGTTGCTGCTTCGTGTCCACGCTGCACGCTGGTCCCACCATCGGGGCCGAGGGCACGCCCGCCCAGCGAGCCCGCTACCTGCCGCCGATCCTGCGGGGCGACCATGTGTGGTGCCAGGGGTTCTCCGAGCCCGAGGCCGGCTCCGACCTGGCCTCGCTGCGCACCAGGGCCGTGCGCGACGGCGACCACTACGTGGTGACCGGCCAGAAGATCTGGACTTCACACGCCCAGGTGGCCGACTACTGCGAGCTGCTGGCCCGCACCGACCCCGAAGCGCCCCGGCATCGCGGCATCACCTGGATGGTGATGCCCATGGACTCGCCGGGCATCGACGTGCGGCCCATGCGCACGCTCACCGGCGAGAGCGAGTTCAGCGAGATGTTCCTGGACGAGGTGCGCATCCCGGTCGAGAACGTGGTCGGCGCGGAGAACGACGGCTGGCGGGTCGCCATGGTCACGTTCGGCTTCGAGAGGGGG
>DASRJN010000126.1:0-10194 GCA_035649455.1 Acidimicrobiales bacterium | reverse complement strand
TTGAGCGTAATCAGACGTCTGGATGCGCTCAATAGGATTCTTGTCACGTGCCGCAGTATCCTGTCGCCATGGCCGCCGCCCACCTCGTCGCCCTCGACGACGGCTGGCACGAGTGGCGGGACGTCCCCGCCGGGGCCGAGCCCGAGCCGCCGACGGTGCGGGTCCGGGTGGCCGAGGGCGAGGACGGCCGCTTCCATCTGGTCGACCTGCACGTGGGCGGCCTGGTGTCGGCCGAGGTGCTGCGCTCGATCCCGGTGGGGCGCATCGAGGCGGCCGCCAACGCCCAGCTCCACCCCAGTGCCCCCGACGAGTTGACCGCCTGGCCCGAGGCCAGCCTGACGCCTGCCCTGCGTGACGACGGGCGGGGCTACGCCGACGACTTCTACGCCGAGGTGGCCGTGGCCTACCGCCACCTCGCAGCCACCACCCACCGCCCGGTCGCGCATCTCGCCGACGCCAACGGCGTCCCGGTCTCCACCGCCCAGCGCTGGGTCAAGGAGGCTCGCCGCCGCAGCCTGCTGGCCCCGGGCCGCCCCGGCAAGGCCGGCTGACCGTTACTCCACCACGACACCGGACAGGTCCTCCCCGGTGTCGGGGTAGCGCAGGTCGAGGCCCTCCAGCGTGTCCACGATGGTGCGGCAGATGACCAGGTCGCGGTGCCACTTGTGGTCGGCGGGCACGACGATCCACGGCGCCTCCGGTGTGGCCGTGCGCCGTATGGCCTCCTCGTAGGCCGTTTGATAGTCGTCCCACAGCTTGCGCTCGTCGAGGTCCGCGAGCCGGAACTTCCAGTGCTTGGTGGGGTCCGCGATCCGCGCCCGCAGCCGTTCCGCCTGCTCGTCCTTGGACATGTTGAGGAAGAACTTCCGCACCACCGTGCCCTCGCCGGTGAGCAGCGACTCGAAGTTGCGGATGTGCTCGTAGCGGGCCCGCCACTGCGCCTTGGGCACCAGCCCGTGGACCCGGACGATGAGCACGTCCTCGTAGTGGCTACGGTCGAAGATCGAGATGTTGCCCTTGGCCGGCGTGTGGGAGTGCACCCGCCACAGGAAGTCGTGGGCCAGCTCGGCCTCGGTCGGCGCCTTGAACGCGGCGACGTGCACGCCGGTGGGGTCCAGGCCCTGGAACGCCTTCCGGATGGCGCCGCCCTTGCCCGAGGTGTCCATGCCCTGGAGCACCACCAGCAGGCTGTGGCGGCCGTCGGCGTAGAGCAGCTCGTGCAGCTCCTCCAGCCGGGCGGTGAGGCGGGCCACCTCGGCCCGGCCCTCGGCCTTCCCGTCGATGCCGCTGGTGGCGCCGGGGTCGTGGTCGGCCAGCCGGAAGCCCTTGCCGTCGGTCACCTGGTAGCGCTCCATGGCCCAGGGTTTACCCCTGCGGGCAGCCCTACGCTGGGCAGCATGCGGATCGCCTTCGGCACCGACGAGCGGACCGGCGTGACCGACCACATCAAGCAGGCCCTGGCCGAGCGCGGCCACGACGTCGTGGTGGTGGGGGAGGGCGACCCCTGGCCCGACGTGGGCCGCGCCGTCGGCGAGGCCGTGGCCGAGGGCCGGGCCGACCGCGGCGTGGTGTGCTGCTGGACGGGGACGGGCGTGTCGATGGCCGCCAACAAGGTCCCGGGGGTGCGGGCCGCGTTGTGCACCGACGGCCCCACCGCCGAGGGGGCGCGGCGCTGGAACGACGCCAACGTGCTGGCGCTGGGCCTTCGCCTGACGTCGCCGACGGTGGCGGACGAGATGGTGGACGCGTTCCTCGCCACCGAGGTCGAGGCCGACGAGGTGCCCAACATCGCCAAGCTGGGCTGATCCCCGGGCCCCGCCTGGCACACGTGTCGGAGGGATTGGCGCAATCGCTCAGCCCGGGACCTCCGAGTTAGCGTGGGGTCATGAGCCGCCGCCGCAGCTTCGTCCGCACGGGGGTGGCCCTGGCCACCTGCCTGTTCGCGCTCGCGTGCTCGGGCGGGGCCTCGGGCTCACGGGACGAGGGTGGCGCTCCGTCCACCACCGACGCGCCCGCCGAGGAGATCGTCTACCCCGGGGCCGAGTGGGCCCGGGCCGACGCCACCGAGATGGGCTTCGACCAGGCCAAGCTGGATGCGATCGCGGCGCAGGCCGAGCAGGCCGCGTCCAACTGCCTGCTGGTGACCCGCCAGGGCCGGATCGTGGGCGAGTGGTACTGGCGGGACAAGACCTCCGCCTCCAGCCAGGAGGTGTTCTCCGCCACCAAGTCCTACGCCAGCACGCTGGTGGGCATCGCCCAGGACGAGGGCCTGCTCGACATCGACGATCCGGCGTCCGACTACATCGACGCCTGGGCCGGCACCGACTCGCAGGACGTGACCATCGCCAACCTGCTGAGCAACGACTCCGGCCGCCAGTGGGACGCGGCAATCGACTACACCCAGCTCCCGTTCGCCCCCGACATGGACGCGCTGGCGGTCGGGCTCACCCAGACCTCCCCGCCCGGCACCACCTGGGCCTACAACAACGCCGCCATCCAGACCCTGGACGTGGTGCTGCGGGCGGCGACCGGGGTCGACACCGCGGCCTACGCCGAGGACAAGCTGCTGGCGCCGATCGGCATGGAGCACTCGCGCATGACCATGGACCAGGCCGGCAACACCCGGACGTTCATGGGCCTCCAGTCCACCTGCGAGGACATGGCCCGCTTCGGCTATCTGTTCCTGCGGGACGGGGACTGGGACGGCACGCAGGTCGTCCCCTCCGACTGGGTGGCGGAGGCGACCGGCGGGCCGTCCCAGCCCCTCAACGACGCCTACGGCTACCTGTGGTGGCTCAACCGCCGGGGCACCGTGCTCGGTCCCTTGGCCGCCACGACGGCCGACCAGTCGGGCGGCGGCGGCGACGCCCAACTGGTCCCGGGCGCCCCGGAGGACATGTACTTCGCCCTGGGGTTGGGCGGCCAGGTCATCGCCGTCGATCCCGGCTCGGAGACGGTGGTGGTGCGGCTGGGCCCGTACCAGGCCCCGGCGGGCACGCCGCGCTTCGACGCGGCCGCGGCCGCCGCGGTCGTCACCGACGCCTACGTCGGCGGCGAGCCGGCGGGCTGAGGCTCACCAGGCGCGGCGCTGCGGCTCCCGGCGCAGGTCGTCGGGCCGGAAGACGGCGTTGAGCACCGCGTGGTCGGCGACCCGTCTGACCCGGTACGCCCCCGGTGCATCGGTCTCCGGCGGCGGCAGTGCCTCGGCTACCTCGAAGCCCGTGGACCACGAGCCGTCGAAACGGTTGCGAACTTCGACGCGCTCCCCGGCAGGCAACATGTCGTCCGCAGCTCGGGAGCCCGCGCGGTTCGGTGCGCCCTCAGCCATGGTCGTCCTCCCCGGTTGGCCCTTGACACGGCCATGTTTCCCGGCCTCATCAGCCGAGTCAATGGATGCGGTGGGTGAATTCGAACTCACGCACCGCGAGAGTCATCGGAGGCCCTGCGGCGGGGGTTAGCCTCGGCTCGATGGTCGCCACCGCTCCCATGTTGCGCCGGGCGCTGCAGGGCCGGTCCCCGTCGCTGGCCTACGAGCGAGCCTTGTGGGAGGCCGGCCACGACGTCGTGGTGGGCATGGACGAGGTGGGTCGGGGCGCCTGGGCCGGCCCGTTGACCGTCGGCGCCGCAGTGCTGCCCCAGGACCGCCGGGTCTACAAGGTGCGTGACTCCAAGCAGCTGACCGCCCGCGAGCGGGAAGCCCTGTTCGACCGCATCGCGGGCTGGTGCACCGCCTGGGGCGTCGGCCACGCCAGCCATGAGGAGTGCGACGAGCTGGGCATGAGCGAGGCCCAGCGCCTGGCGGCCCGCCGTGCCCTGGAGGCCATGGGGATGGCGCCCGACCGGGTGCTGCTCGACGGCAAGTGGGACTTCGTGGGCGGCGGCATCGTCGACCGGCTGGTGCGGGGCGACTCCCGCTGCCTGTCGATCGCCGCCGCGTCGATCCTGGCCAAGGTGACCCGCGACCGCATCATGCTGGCCGAGGCCGAGCATCATCCCTGGTGGTGGTTCGAGGCCAACAAGGGCTACCCCTGCCCCCGGCACAAGGCGTCCCTGCGCGGCATGGGCCCCTCCGCCATCCACCGGAGGAGCTGGGTGTTCATGGACAACCTGCCGTGGACCGGCATTCCCCGGATCGTCCGTCCCGATCCGCAGGGCACGCTCTTCGATCCCGACGACTGCTAGCCCCGACCCGACGGGTACACCCGGGGCGTGCCCGACACCCCTGACCACATGCAGGAAAACCTCGACGAGCTGGGCGAGACCATCGACGCGGCGCGGCGCCAGGCCGAGCAGGACGATCTCCTGCCCGGCCCCGAGCCCGAGCCACTGTTCCGGCAGTGGGGCGTCGCCCCCGAGGACTACGAGCCCAACGACGAGCCCGAGGACGAGGACGAGGACGACGGGGGCTGAGTCGCTGTGGGCGGGTAGGCGCCCCTAGCCTCGTGGCATGCGCCGCCGTCCCGCCGCCCTTGCCCTGGTGGGCTGGACGCTGTTCGTGTGGACGACCCGGATCTTCAACGTCTGGGGCGACGCCGACCTCGACACCGGCGAGAAGCTCGGCCGCACCGGCCTGGCGCTGAGCTTCACCCTCCTGGCCGTGGCCGTGCTCGCCGCCCTGTGGCGGGGGAGTGCCCGGGCCCGTCTCGTGGCGGTGGGAGCCCTGGCCGCCTGGACCGTCGCCGTGTGGGTCGTGCGCGACATCCGCATCGTGGCCGCCGACCACGACCTCGGCTTCACCGTCGTCCACGTGGTCCTGGGCGTGGTGTCGATCGTCCTGGCGGCGTGGGCGTGGCGGGAGGCTACGCGGACAGCGCCACGTCGAGTGCCAGTGTGAGGCAGCGGCAGCCGCCCCCGGCCTTGAGGAACTCGTCCACCGGGCACTCCACCACGTCGAAGCCCCAGGCCTCGAGCTGCCGGGCCACCCGGAGTGGGGCCGCGGGCATCACCACGGTGGTCCCCACCACCACCGAGTTGGCGCAGAACGCCAGTGTCTCCTCGTCGCTCAGCACCAGCGGCTCCGGCACCAGGGCCTCCACCACCTTGCGGCCGTAGCCGTCCCAGCCCAGCGGCGCCACCAGCGCCCGGCGCCCGTCCAGCGGGCAGAACGTGAGGTCGAGGTGGTAGAGCCGGGGGTCGACCAGCTGGATCGGCCGCACCGGGCAGCCCAGCAGGTCGGCCAGGGCGGTGGCGGCCCGCGCATCCGAGCGGAACGAATAGCCCGACAGCAGCACGGTGTGGCCGCCCTCGGGCGTGAACGGCAGGGCGTCGCCCGCGCCCTCGTGATCGAGGTCCTCGGGCAGCCGGTCCACCCGCCAGCCGGCCGCCGCGAACCAGGCCGCGTTGACCTCGGTCTCCGGCTGGCGCTCGGCGTGGCGGAAGTGGCTGGGCACGAACTGGTCGCCATTGACCAGGCCGGCGTTGGCCGTGAACACGAGGTCGGGGACCTCGGGCCGAGCCTCCATCTCGACCACCTCGGCGCCCGCGGCCTGCAGGGTGGCGACCAGTCGGCCCCACTGGGACTGGGCCCGATCGGCGTCGACCTTCACCTCGCTCGACATCCACGGGTTGATCTCGTACAGCACGCCGAAGTGGCGTGGCGGGCACATCAGGATGCGGCGGCCCCAGCGCAAGTCGCCTGCGGTCATGCGTCGCGCAGCAGCTCGTTCGTGAGCTGGCCGACGAAGGGCCCCACGTCGGTCACGATGCCGAGAGCCTGGTGGCTGCCTCGGTCGGCCAGCTTGGTCAGCACCGCCTGGTTGATGTCGACGCAGAACGTCTCCACCCCGGCGGGCAGGCAGTTGCCGGCGGCGATGGCGTGCAGCGTGGACGCCAGCATCAGTGCCACCTCCATCCCGCCGAGCTGGTCCCGCAGCGCGTCGGCCGCAGCCACGGTGTCGGTGATGACGTCGGGCAGCGGCCCATCGTCCCGGACCGACCCGCCCAGCACGAACGGCACGCCGGCCCGCACGCAGGCGTGCATCACCCCGCCGGTCACGTAGCCGGCTTCGACCGCGGCCGCGATGGAGCCGTGGCGCCGCACCTCGTTGATCACCCGCAGATGGTTGGCGTGCCCGCCCTCGGTGGGCTTGCCCTCGGCCACAGACACGCCGAGCGACGTGCCGAGCACGTCGGCCTCGATGTCGTGGGTGGCGAAGCCGTTGCCGGCGAAGAGCAGGTCGACCCAGCCCTCGGTCACCAGGCGGGCCAGGTCGGTCGCTCCGCCGGTGTGGACCACCGCGGGCCCGGCCACGACCAGCACCCGGCCGCCGCGCCGGCGGGCGGCGCGCATCCGGTCGGCGAC
Organism: Acidimicrobiales bacterium; assembly: GCA_035649455.1. GTDB lineage: Bacteria > Actinomycetota > Acidimicrobiia > Acidimicrobiales > VFJN01 > ZC4RG19. Next base: position 3,893 of record DASRJN010000126.1, on the reverse strand, counting down.
CTGGGTCACGAGCAGCGCCTTCGGCTTCTCGGAGGACACCTCCGACGCCATGAACTCGAACACCTGCGTGTCCCGGGCGTGGCTCGGGGCGTGCACCCGCACGCCGTCGCTGCCCACCACGACCTGCTCACCGGCCCGCACCTTGTGCATGGGCGCGGTGTAGGCCCGGCCGTCCGCCACCATCAGCGCGCAGTCCATCTCCGGATTCTCGACCGGGCGCCAGGTCCCGTCGACGCGCACGTCGGCGGCCAGGTTGGTGGTCGAGTAGAAGCCCGCCGGCAGCACTCCGTCCTGCTCCACCGGGACCAGGTGGACGTCGTGCTGGTGTGTGCGGTTGGCCCCGTGCACCTGTAGCTCGTCCAGCAGCTGGTCGAGCTTGGCCTCGTCGCCGATCACTGCGATCCGGGCCGTGCTGGGGTCGAGGCTCGTCTTGCCGATGTGGACGTCCTCGATCTCGTAGTCGCAACCCGCGTCGAGGATGGTGTCAAGGATCTTGGCCAGCAGCAGCGAATCCACGATGTGGCCGGTGACCTCGATGGTCTCGGTGCTCACTGCGTCCTCCGGTTCGGGAGCGGTCCGACCGCAGGGATATCATGCCGCCCGCCATGGGACAGCCGATCAACGTCGTCGAGAAGCCGTCGTCCACGCCGGGCCTGGCGCGGTTCGAGATCAACCGCTCGCTCACCGGCATGGGCCACGAGCGCTACGCCTCGATCGAGGACATCCTCGACGACCGGCCGGTCGACGAGCTCGCCCGTCGCCTGTTCGAGAGCGGCGGAGTCACCCAGGTCCACGCCAACGGCAGCGTCATCATCGTGCACCTCGCCGAGGGCTGGACCGGTGCCCAGCTGCTCGATGTCATCCGGGGGCTGTACATCTACTACCCGCCCCCCTCCGGCAACGGTGAAGCTGCCGAGCCGGCTGCCTCCGAATCTTCGGAAGATGCTCTGCCGGAGGCGGCCGAGGACGAATCACAGGAGTAACGTCACTCCACCCCCAAGAGTGGGCATGCTTGCGGGGACGGCCGCCAATGACGTCGGCCTCAAGAAGGAGTGGCAATGAGTTCCAGGGCCTGGCAGGCCGTCCTCGACAACCTCGACGAAGCCGCCGAGCTGGCCAAGCTCGACGCCGACGTGCACCACATGCTGCGCACCCCCCAGCGCATGCTCGAGGTGTCGATCCCGGTGCGGCTCGACGACGGGTCGGTCGAGGTGTTCACCGGGTGGCGGGTCCACCACGACACGACCCGCGGCCCCGGCAAGGGCGGCATCCGCTTCCATCCCGAGGTCGACGCGGACGAGGTCAAGGCTCTGGCCGCGATGATGACGTTCAAGACGGCGCTGGTAGACCTGCCCTTCGGCGGCGCCAAAGGCGGCGTGCGTTGCGACCCGCGGACGCTGTCACTCGGCGAGCTGGAGCGGGTCACCCGGCGCTACACGTACCAGATCAGCCCGCTGCTGGGGCCCGACGTCGACATCCCGGCCCCGGACGTGAACACCGACGGCCGGGTCATGGCCTGGCTCATGGACACTCTCTCGATGGTGAAGGGCCACGCCATGCCCGCGTCGGTCACGGGTAAGCCGCTCTCGCTGGGCGGCACCCGCAACCACTCGGGGGCCACCTCGGCCGGGTGCCTGGCCTGCGCCCGGGTGGCCTTCCGCGAGCTCGGCCTGCCCTTCGTGGGCAGCCGGGCCGTGCTCCAGGGCTTCGGCAAGGTGGGCGCCCCGCTGGCCTTCCTGCTCAGCTCGGCCGGCATGCGGGTCGTGGCGGTGAGCGACATCGGCGGGGCAGTGCTCAACGAGGGCGGCCTCGACATCGGCGGCTTGTCCGACCACGTGTCGGAGACGGGCACCGTGGCCGGGTTCGGGGGCGGTGAGCCGATCAGCGCCGACACCGTGTGGGACATCGACTGCGAGCTGCTGGTGCCGGCGGCGCTGGGCGGGTGCATCGACGGCGCGGTGGCCGAGCGCATCACCGCGCCGCTGATCGTGGAGGCAGCCAACGGGCCGACCATGGTCGAGGCCCAACCCGTGCTCGACCGCCGGGGGATCGCGGTGGTGCCCGACATCCTGGCCAACGCCGGCGGAGTCACGGCCAGCTATTTCGAGTGGGCGCAGGCCCGCCAGGGCTACCCCTGGGACGATGCGGTGGTGGCCGAGCGGCTGCGGGCCCGCATGGAGGCCGCCTTCAACGCCGTGTGGGCCCGCTCGCAGACGCTGGAGGTCAACATGCGCACCGCGGCCTACGTGGTCGCGGTCGACCGGGTGGCGGCCGCCATCACCGCCCGCGGCCTGTTCCCTTGACCTGAACCTCTGGATCCTGCCCGGATTCGGGCAAGATCTTTGCCTTCACGGCGCTGGTTGGGCGACGATCGGCGTCCATGGACGACCTCGTCGACCATCTGGTCCGCTCGACGCACCTGCCCCCGGGCGTGGCCCGGCGGGTGGTGGACGACGTCGTCGCCTACTTCTCGGAGACCACCGAGGCCGTGGTGCGCCGCCGGCACCGCCAGCTCCAGGCCTCCGGCCTGGCAAACCCGGCCATCTTCGACCGCATCGCCGCCGAGTTGGCCTCCCGGCCGGTGGCCGCCCCACCCCTGACCCACCGGCAGATCCGCCGGATCGTCTACGGCTGAGAGGACATCGCCCATGTGCGGCATCGTCGGGACCATCGGCAGCGGGGACGCCGTCTCCGTCCTGGTAGAGGGCCTGGCCCGCCTCGAGTACCGGGGCTACGACTCCGCCGGCGTGGCGGTGATCGGCTCCTCCGGCCTGCGGGTCCACCGCCGGGCCGGCCGGGTGGACGACATGGTGGCGGCGCTGCCCAAGCGGCTGGCGGGCTCGGTGGGCATCGCCCACACGCGCTGGGCCACCCACGGCGAGCCCACCGACGGCAACGCCCACCCCCAGCTCGACGCCTCCGGCCACGTGGCGGTGGTGCACAACGGCATCGTGGAGAACGCGCCCGAGCTGTGGGCCAAGCTGGCCGCCGAGGGCGTCACGCCCGCGTCCGACACCGACACCGAGGTCATCGCCCAGCTGGTGGGGCTGCGCCGCGAGGCCGGGCTGCCGCTGGACGAAGCCGTGCGCGAGTCCCTGACGCTGGTCGCCGGCACCTACGGCCTGGCCGTGGTCGACGATCGCCAGCCGGACCGCATCGTGGTGGCCCGCAACGGCAGCCCGCTGGTCCTGGGTGTCGGGCGCCGGGCCCACTACGTCGCCTCCGACCCGGCGGCGCTGGTCCGCCACACCGACCAGATCGTCCACCTCGACGACCACGAGATGGCCGTGGTGCAGGCGGGCTCGTACCGCACGTTCACCCTCGACGCCCGCCCCACCGACAAGCGCCCGGCCACCACCGACGTGGCGGCCACCGCCTTCGACCTGGCCGGCCACCCCCACTACATGCACAAGGAGATCCACGAGCAGCCCGCCGCGGTCGAGCGGGCGTTGCGGGGCCGGCTGGACCACCGTTTCGCCACGGCCCATCTGGGCGGCGTGCGGCTGTCGGCCCGCGACGTGCTGGGCGTGCGGCGGGTCAAGGTCCTGGGCTGCGGCTCCGCCTACTACGCGGGGCAGGCGGGGGCGCTGCTGATCGAGTCCCTGAGCCGCATCCCGGCCGATGCCGAGGCGGCTTCGGAGTTCCGCTACCGCAACCCGGTCATCGATCCCGAGACGCTGTACGTGGCGGTGAGCCAGTCGGGCGAGACGTTCGACACCCTGGCCGCCATCCGGGAGGTCAAGCGCAAGGGCGGCGACGTCATCGGCGTCGTGAACGCCACGGGCAGCACGGTGGCGGGGGAGTGCGGGTCGGGTGTGTACATCCACGCCGGGCCCGAGGTCTCGGTGGCGTCGACCAAGAGCTACACCTCGACGGTGGTGGCGTTCGCCCTG
>DASRJN010000125.1:0-3615 GCA_035649455.1 Acidimicrobiales bacterium | reverse complement strand
GTGCAATCGTTCGAAGGGAAACTCGCCGTGGTCACGGGCGGCGGTAGCGGGATCGGCCGCGAGCTGGTGGTCCAGCTGGCCGCGGCGGGCTGCGCGGTCGCCGCGTGCGACCTGAACGAGGCCGGGCTCGCCGAGACCGCGGCCCGGGCCGCGGGCGGCGCTCGGGTGACGACTCACGTGTGCAACGTCGCTGATGGGGAGGCGGTCGAGCGGTTCCGGGACGAGGTGATGGACCAGCACGCCACCGACCACGTCCACCTGGTGTTCAGCAACGCCGGCATCGGGGGCGGCGGCAGCTTCATCGCCGGGCCCCGCGACGAGTGGGAGCGCACCTTCGGCGTGTGCTGGGGCGGCGTCTACAACTGTGCCCGGGCGTTCGTCCCGCTGCTGATCGCGTCCGACGAGGGCTGTCTCGTGAACACGAGCAGCGTCAACGGGTTCTGGACGACGGCGGTCCCAGGCATGCCCCACACGGCCTACAGCTCGGCCAAGTTCGCGGTGAAGGGGTTCTCGGAAGCATTGCTCGAGGACTTCCGGGTCAACGCCCCCCACGTGAACGTGGCGGTGGTCATGCCCGGCCACATCGGCACCGACATCGTCACCAACACCCGCCGCGCCCACGGCGGCCCCGAGCCGGAGGACATGACCGCCGAAGAGGTGGCCGTGATCCGGGCGGCGTTGGTCCCTCGGGGACTGCCCGCCGGGGCGAGCGACGACGAGGTGCGGCAGGCGGTTCGCATGTTCGCCGACGGGTTCCGGGACACCGCGCCGACGTCCGCGGCCCAGGCAGCGACGATCATCCTCGACGGCGTGCGAGCGGGCGAGTGGCGGATCCTGGTCGGCGACGACGCCCATGCGCTGGACGCCGCCGTCCGGGCCGATCCCATCGCCGCCTACCTCCCGGGCACCACGATGATGTCGCTGGTCGAGAGAGGCGGGAGCGCCGGTTAACGCTTCGGTCACGCAACGTCGTCACGCTCGCGGCACCGATGGTCCGCAGCCGGCTGTCGGGAGGTATCTGCAGAGGTCGCCAGGGCCTCTGTTACGACGACCGGCCGAATGCGCCGGCGGAGTCCATGAGAGGCGGAGACCATGGAGTTCGACAGGTTGGAACTCGACGCGGACTGCGGCAGCACTGAGATGCCGCTCGTCCTGTGTCGCAGCCGGGGCGGTCCCTACGACGACGACGCGTTCTCCAGCGGCTGGCGCCTGGGAGCCATCGGCGCCGCCCTGGGCGGTGCCGGGATCAGCGCGCTGTGCGAGTCGATCCGCGCTGACGAGCGCGTGCAGGCGGATCTCTTGGCCATGGCTTACGGCTACGCCATGAGGGTCGATCCGAGCACCGATCCCGACTGGCTCTCTGTCACCTTCACCCGTGACGAGGAGCGAGTCTGAGCAGGCGGTTTATCTCGTCGACCAGGCGGTTGACCTCGGCCCAGTCCCGGCGCCAGCCCTCGTAGTCGTCGCCCGGATGCTGCATGTGCATCGCCGTGGTCGTGAACACGGCGTGGCGGGCCACGAGCTGGGTGAGCTGGTCGTCGTGCATGCCTGAACAGTAGCGAACAGACGTTCGATGCGCCACGGTCCCGGAGGCCGAGGGTCACGTGGTCGTGGCGCGCTGCTACACAGAGCCCGGTGGCAGCGTCTCCCTACGACCAGCCCGGGGCGAACGTCGTGTTCTGGGGGCTGGTCGGCCTGTTCGCGCTGGGCGAATATGTGGTTCGCCTCCGGAGCCACTTCAACCGGAGGGGAGGCCGGTCCGAGCGCTGGAGCTTTCTGGTCGTCATCGTCGCCGTCGTCGGCGGGCTGGCAGGGGCGTTGGCGCTCGCGCAACGCCATGTGGCCACGATCACCTCCGGCCGCTGGGCCCTGTTCGTCTTGGGCCTCGCATTGATGGTGACCGGCATCGTCATCCGGCACTGGGCGGTTCTCACCCTTGGTCGCTACTTCACGGTCGATGTCCGGGTCGAACCCGGGCAGACCGTGGTCGAGTCAGGCCCCTACCGCTGGGTGCGTCACCCGTCCTATACGGGGATGATCGTCTTCTTCACCGGCTTGGGGTTGGCGTTGAGCGACTGGGCGTCGCTGGCCACGCTCATCGTGGTGCCGACGGCCGGGCTCATAGTGCGCATCCGCTCGGAGGAGCGGGTGCTGCTGGACGGTTTGGGCGAGCCGTATCGCCGCTTCGCTGCCACCCGCCGGCGTCTGATTCCCGGCGTGTGGTGAGGTCAGGACGCCCAACCCCCTGCACTGCCACCCGGCTCTCGGCCTGGTACCGTCCGCCGGGCAAAGCCGAATGACGGCTTGGGTGGTGACGAAATGAAGACTCGCTCGGCGGTGGGTGTGCTGTCGGCGCTATCTCTCGCGTGCGCGCTCGTGGCGCCGGAAATGGCCTCGGCGTCAGCCTCGGCTCCGGCCCAGGCCGATGCCGTCAATGTGTTCCCGGCACCGGGGACGCTCACGGCGTCACCCGAGACGCAGATCTCGTTCCGTGGGGTACCGGAAGGAGCATTTCCCGCCCCGACGGTTCGCGGCTCGATCACGGGGCTGCACGACGTCGGCCTGCTCGACCACAGTGACGGGCAGGGCGTCTCCCTGGTGCCCGTCGAGCCGTTCGCGGCCGGCGAGACGGTGACGGTGTCCAGCGCTCTGGACATCGACGGCGCAACCGACGGGTCGTACACCTTCACCGTCGCCACGCCGGTCGTCCTGCCCGAGGGTCCCCCGTCCTTGCTCGACGAGCTCGACGAAGCGCAGTTGCCGGCCGGTGAGGCGGGGGCGTACCCGCGGCTGGCGCGGGCTCCGGCCGCCACGGCCGCGGCTGCGGCGCAGGCCGCAGCGGCCACGGATCCGCCGCACTACGTGTCGCGGCCCGACCTCCGTCCGCCTCGCATCCAGGTCCTCAACGCGAGCCCCGGGCGGGGGGAGGGATTGCTGCTCACGGCGCCCATGCTGTCCGGTGCCCAGACTGACCGCGGGGTGATGCTCCACGACGATGCGGGGGAGGTCGTCTGGTTCCGCCCGGGCGTCGAGGCTTCCCGCAACGACCTCCAGAAGATCTCGTGGTTCGGCCGTGACGCCCTGATCTTCTTGGAGAGCGTCGGCTTCGACGTCGCCGACTGGGTCGTGCTGGACGACACGTACCGGGAGGTGGGCCGCTTCGGGGCCGGCAACGGCTACCTGGCCGACGTCCACGATGTCATCGTCACCGACCGGGGCACGGCCTACGTGATGATCTATTCACCGATCCTCCAGGATCTGAGCCCGTTCGGCGGCCGGGCCGACGCCGTGGTGACCGAGGGCGTGGTCCAGGAGATCGACCTGGGGACGGGCGCCGTCCTGTTCGAGTGGCACAGCCTGGCGCCGGGCAACATCCCCGTGACCGACACGTTCCATAGCCTGACGAACGCGCAGGTCGACTACATCCACCTCAACTCGATGGCGATCGACGACGACGGCAACCTCCTGCTCTCGGGCCGCCATACATCGAGCGTGACCAAGGTTGATCGGACAACGGGCGCGGTCATCTGGCGCTTCGGGGGAAAGCGCAGCAGCTTCACTTTCCCCAACGACGCCGGTCCGAACTTCCCCCACGATGCGCGGCGCCGGAGCGAC
>DASRJN010000124.1:0-12145 GCA_035649455.1 Acidimicrobiales bacterium | reverse complement strand
CAGCCGAGCGTAGCGCGACCCGGCGGTGCCGTCCCAGGGACGCCCGGGTCACCGGACCCGGCGCAGGAAGCCCCCCGGGTTGAAGCTGAGCGCGTACTTCTCCATGTCCGGGTCGGCCACGAACTCCCCGTGGATCCCGAGGATCTGCTTGACCGCCTCGAACGGCCCGGGCCCGAACGAGGGCCACACCGGGCGGCCGTTCACGACGGTGTCGGTGACCACCACGTAGGACCCCACGCCGACGAGGTCGGCGTAGTCCTCGAACTGGCGGGCCGTCGTCGTCCGGTCGGCGCAGGCCCCGAGCACGACCACGGCGTTGCCGGAGCCGACGAGGTCGTGGACGCGCCGGCAGACGTCAGGATCCGACGGCGACTCGGCCAGCACGCGCAACCTCGGATGGGCAGGCATCTCGGACAGCTCGGGCGGGCGGAGCGAGAGCACGCGGCCGTGGTCGATCAGATCGCAGATCGACGCCAGGAACCGGGCGCGTCCCTCGTCGCTCGCGCCGATGTCGAGCACCCAGTCCGGCCGGACCCGGGTCAGGATCTCCTGGTAGGCCAGCAGGTCGGTGGGCGCAGTGTGGATCGGCTCGCCGAGCCAGGTGGTGCGGCGCCACGGGAGGTTGCGCCACACGGTCTCGGTGAACGACCAGCGCAGGTCGTCGGGCACCGGGGCGGGCAGCTCGGGGCGCCCGTCGACGGCCTCGGCGGCCTCGCCGAACACCCCCGTGGACAGCCGCCGCGGCTTGGTCCGCCGGGCGGCTCCCGTGGTGATGCGCCCGACGAAGTGGATCGGCTTGCCGGCCCCCCGGAAGGCCCGGCCCCGCAGCTCGGCATAGTGCTGGGCGTAGCCGTGCACCCGGGCTCGGCGCTCCTCGGCGTCGGCTTCGTTGGTCGTCGTGCCCCCGTGGACCTGGTGGAACGAGCCCTCCCCGAGGATCGAGCACACGGTGACGTCGGGCGCCGACCCCAGACGCTCGTACAGCTCCAGGTTGGCGTAGCCCCCGCCGGCCATGGCGAAGCGCTCCTCGAACCCCCCGACCTGGCGGAGCTGCGCCCGGCTCACGAACATGCAGTTGCTCTCCCACACGCCGTCCAGCCAGTCACGCTCCCCGACGAAGTGCCCGATCTGGAAGAGGCGGTAGCCGTCGCTCGGCCACTGGATGCGCCGGAACAGGCGGTCCTCGTAGGACTGGTCGTAGCCGCTGTCCATGGCGTCGGGCTGTTGGCCCGGTCCCACGTACCACTGCTGCGTGGCCACGACGGCCGGGGCGTAGGTGGCCAGCCCCTGCAGCCCGAACCGCAGGACGCCGGGGGTGAGCACGTGGGCGCCGTCGATCATCAGGGCCAGGTTCCGCCCCCGGCTCGCCGCGATCCCCCGGTTCAGGGCGCCCACCGGAGACGGCGACGCGTCGTCGCCGAGGTCGAGGTAGCGGAACTCGGGCCCGAAATCCGCCACGAACGCCTGCCCCAGCCTCTGGTCGCCGTCGGAGCCGTTCTCCACGACGATGACCTCGTAGCTCGTCCCTTCGATGCCCTCCTGGTAGGCGCGTGAGAGCGAGTGCAGGGTGCGGCGGGCCTCGCGCCGCATGTTGTAGAAGACGACCACTACCGACAGGTCCACGGGGTCGGCCCGGAGGGGCGGGGCCAGGACCGGATGGGCGTCGTCGCCGCGGACGACCGGCGCGACGGTCGGTGCCGCCGCCTCGTCACGCGCCTTCCGCCAGGCGACGGCCGAGCTGTCGATCGGAGTCAGCGGCGTCGCGATGCCCCGGTCGGCGCGGAACTTCTCCACCCGGGAGCGGTGCGAGCTGCGGACACCGCAGTCGACGACGATGGTGCCGCCCTCGGCCACACGGTCGTAGAGCAGCTCGAGGATCCGGCGGGCGTCCTCGGCGGCGGACCGTCCGATGCGCAGCAGAGCGATGCGCTCGGGGGCCTCGGTCAGCAGCGCCTCGACGGGGCCCTGGATGAAGCGCACCCGGTCGTCGAGGACGTCGAACCGGGCGAAGCCGTCGCGCACGATGTTGAGGTCGGCCTGGAGGCCCGCCACCCCCCGGTCCAGCGACGGTGCCGGCTCGGGCTCGGGGCTGGAGCGGAACCGGTCTGCCACCCACACCCTCGTGTCCGGCACGTCGTGAGCGTCGAGGTAGGCGCGCATGAAGATGGCGCCGCCTCCGCGCCCGGTGCCGCATTCCACGAGGTCGCCCCTCACGCCGTCCTGCCGCACCGCGTCGAGCGACGCCTCCAGGTGGTCGAGCTGGCCCTTGCCGGCCGCAGCGTACGGCAGGAACGACGTCGCGGCATCGTCGTCGGGCCCCGAGCTCGCGAAGCGCTGGCGTTCGAGCTTGCGGTACTGGTCCTGGACGTTGCGCACCGGATCGTGGAGCGCTGCGGCCCAGGTGCGTGCCTGCTCGTTGCCGGTGAGCAGCGCCAGCCGCACCTCGTTCTCGAGGTAGTGGCGGTTGAGCAGGGCGTCCTTCAGCAGGGCGAGGTGGCGCGCCACGGCGCGGTCGGCCCGGGACTCCCGCCGGAAGTGGTCGGTGTGCTGGAAGACCATGGCCCGCAACCGGGTCGCCTCCGCGACCTCGAGCAGCTCGTAGCGGCCCTCGCGGCTCTCCAGCCGGGTGAGGGCGGCGGCGAGGTCGGGCTGTGCTGCCAGCCGCGCCTCCTCCACGACGATGGCCAGGCCGAAGTAGATCGGGATGACCAGCATCCGGAGCGGCTGCGGGTGCTCGGCGATGAAGTCCTCGAGGGCGGTCATCACCCCGTTGCGGGGGCCGCCCTCCACCTCGGCGTTCCAGTGGTTCGGGTTGAGGCCCTTGCCGGAGTGCAGCCGCTTCATGCCCGGGTTGATGCCCGCCTGGGCGTAGGGCTGGCGGAACTCGGCGGGGATCCGCTCGGGGGCGTAGTAGAGGTCGCGACGCCCGTAGGGCCACAGCACGTCGTGGAGGACCAGCACCGGCAGGCGAGTGCGGTGGCGGCGGGCGCCCTCGGCCAGGAGCCGCAGCTCGTTGACCACCGTGTACCAGTTGTGGTCGCCGTCGATCAGGGCGGCGTCGATCGGCCCCAGGGTGGGGATGACGTCGAGGCTGAGGCCCCGGTGGAAGTGGTAGCGACCCGCGAACTTGCGCTCGTGCTCCGTCGGGTCGAACTGCGGCTCCGGGTCGATGACGTGCAGCTCGGCGTCGGCCCCGAGGCTGTCGAGCATGCGGACGGTCGTCTCGCCCCGCAGTGCGCCGATCTCGACGACACGCCGTACCCCGGCGGCGTGCAGGACTGGTGCGATGGCGACATCCCACAGCGGGAACATGATCGTGTGACTCAGTGGCCCCAGGTTCGAGAGGAACGCGCAGGCTAGCAGCGCGGCGGCCTCGCTCGCCTACCGGTCACAGCATCCGGTCGAACCACTTCGCGATGTCGAAGCCGGCGGCGTCGACGTCTGCCACGCCGCGCCGCACGACGATGACGTCCCAGATCAGCTCGATGCCGGCGATCAGGCCCGGACCCCGGCCGGCGGCGGCCAGCAGCAGAGACACGAGCTCCTCCATCGACTCACCCGGCAGATCGAGGCCCTGCAGGTGCCAGGACCAGTCCTCGATCATGTACAGCCCGCCGGCGCGCAGCCGCGGGAACAGCGTCTCGAACGACGCTCGCGTCTGAGGCCCGAGATGCGACGCGTCGTCGAGGACCAGATCGATCGGCCTGTCCCCGAACGCGGTGTCGACCCGTCGCGCCAGCTCGCTTCTGTCGGCCTGGTCGACGCCGTAGCAGGTGTGGCACCGGTCCTCGAGCCCAGTGCGCTCCAGGTAGGTGTCGAGGGCGGCCACCCGCTCGCGCTCGTACTCGACGGCCACGAGCATCTCCGGCTGCGCGAGGTCCATGAGCAGGGCGGTGCTCCCCCCGCGGTAGATCCCGAGGTCGACGATGCGGCGGGGCTCCAGGTCCCGGATCACCTCGGCGAGGCGATCGATGTCCTCGCGCGACTTCAGCAGGACGAAGCGCTCGGGAGTCGACTCGAGCCCGATCACCTCGGCGAACGAACGGCCGAACGACCCCTCGTGGCCCAGCGTCACGAACTCGGTCCCGCGGTCGGTGACGCACGTCCTCTCATCGATCCACTCGAGCATCGGGGCATCCAAGCACATTTGCGGAGGCGGCGGGAGCGAGCCGGCTGGTGCATACTCGCCCGATGCCGACGGAGCCCGCCGATGCTGCCGAGGAGCGGCGTGACCTGCGGCAACGGCTCGACGCCGAGCAGGCGGCGGTCGAGCACTGGCGCCGGATCGCACGGCAGCGGGAGGACCAGTACGCGACCCTGATCCGCCGGCCAGTGGTGCGGGCGCTGCTGGCCGCCGAGCAGCGGGCGGCTCCGGTCGCCGCCCGCGCCCGGTCGGCGGGACGCCGGCTGCGGGCGGGGGCCGAGCGTGTGGCGCTGCGCGTGGGGGCGCTGGGCCGGGCCGGTCGGCGGCGCAGGTCGTCGGCGCGCCCGATGCCGGCAGCCGAGCCCCCGGGGCCGGCCCCGGCCCGCAAGGTGGCGCTCGTGGTGGTCGGACCGGCGGAGCCGGCCGGGGCCGGATCTCCGGTCGGATTGCCGCCGGGGGTCGAGGTGGCCCGGGTGGCCGAGCCGGGCCAGGCGGCGGAGGCGTTGGCCCGCGCTCTCCAGACGTCGACTCCGGACCTGGTGGCCTTGATGGCCGCGGGCAGCGAGCCGCAGTCCGGCGGCTGGCTCGACCGCCTCGCCGCCGCTATCGAGGGGCCGGTGGTCGCCGCGGTCCCGCTGGCCGTCCACCCGGTGCGGCCCCTGTGGCATGCCACCCCCCACGACGGGCTCGTCCGGGCGGCGGGCGCCGGCCTGCGGCTCGACGCGGACGGCACGCCGGTGCCCGAGCCGCTCGCCGCAGGCACCAGGCCCGAGCCGGACGGGCCGGTCGTCGAGGTGGCCGCCGGGACCGGGGCCGGGCTGCTGGTGGATCGCCTCGCCTACGAGGCGGCGGGCGGCCTGGCCGACGCCGACGACCTCGACGCCGCGGTCGTCGAGCTGTGCGGCCGGCTGCGGGCCGAGGGCGGCCGGGTCGTGGTGGTCCCGGGGGCGGTCGTGGTCGACGGGCGGCCCGTCCGCTCCCGGCGCGCGCTGCGGTCGGTCACCGATCCGGCCGGGCCCGGCTGGGCCGCCGCGGTCCGGCGCTCGGGCGCGGTGCTGCGGCGGGCGGCCGACCCGCGGGCCGAGGTGCCGCTGCGGTTCGCGCTGACGACGGCGGCGCTGTCGGCCAAGGTGGCGGGGCGCTGGGGCGACTGGCACATGGCCCAGGCCCTGGCCGGGAGCCTGGGGCGGCTCGGTCACGAGGCCCGGGTCCAGACCGCCGACCAGGCGGACAGCCTCGCCGGACGGGCCTGCGACGTCCACGTCGTGCTGCGCGGGCTCCGGCCCGTCCGCGCCAGCGGCGGGCAGCGCCAGGTGTTGTGGATCATCAGCCACCCCGAGGCCGTCGAGGACCGCGAGCTCGACGAGGCCGAGGTCGTCCTGGTGGCGTCGCCCCGGTTCGCGGACCATGTGCGGGGCCGGACCGGCACCCCGGTGGAGGTCATGCTCCAGGCCACCGATCACCGGCGCTTCGCGCCGCGTCCCGTCGCGGAGGCCCATCGTCACGAGGTGACCGTGGTCGCCAAGACCCGCGACGTGCTGCGCCCGATGGTGGCCGACGCCCTGGCGGCCGGGCTCCGGCCCGCCATCTACGGCGGCGGGTGGCGCGAGCTCGTGGATCCCTCGCTGGTGGTGGCCGACCACGTGGACAACGAGCTGCTGTCGACCGTCTACTCGTCGGCGGGCGTCGTCCTCAACGACCACTGGGGGCCGATGAAGGCATGGGGCTTCGTCTCCAACCGGCTCTTCGACGTCCTGGCGTGCGGCACCCCGGTGATCTCGGACGCCGTGGACGGCATCGCCGAGCTGTTCGAGGGCGCGGTGCCCGAGTACCACGACCCCGCCGACCTGCGGGCGCGGGTCGACGAGATCCTGGCCGACCCGCCCGCCGCCCGCGCCCGCGCCGCCCGCGGCCGCGAGCTCGTGCTGGCGCACCACACCATGGACCACCGCGCCCGCCAACTGGTCAGGGTGATCGAGGGGTTGGTCGGACGCCCTCGTCGGAAGGACCGATGATGCACGCACCCGGTGCGTCGATCAGCCAGGGGACATCGTCGAGGAGGGTCGGCGCGGCGAAGCGCACGACCGCGGTCCGGCCGGGCAGGACCTCCCGGACATCGTGCATGGACGACCCGAAGCGCCGGGCTCGGATGGTGGCCGCCCGGTCGCCGGTGTGGAGCGTCACCTCGCCACCGGGTTGGAGGGAGACGGGACCGCTGGCGCAGGCCGGGTTGTCCTTTGGCGCGGGTCCCACGATCGGGGCCCGCAGCCCGTGCCGTTCGATCAACGCCTCGTCGGGTGACTTGTTCAGGTCGATCGGCGATCCGTAGCGGGGCACCACCTTCGTCCGGTAGTCCCGCACCGTGATCCGGGCCATCTCCGGCGGGAGCCGGCGTGTCGGCTCGACCGGCGTGGTGGCCGCCGCCAGCTCGTAGAGCACGATCTCGGCGCGGTCCGCGCTGACCACCCTGGTGTGCACGGCATCCCGGAGCTCGTCGTGGTTGACGAGGACGACGATCGCGACGATCGCCACCGCGGGCGCGGCCAGCCTCCACCGCACCTCGGGCCGCGCCAGCCCCGCGGCGGGGCGCGCCGGCAGCGCCGACAGGAGGAGCAGCACCGCACCGACGTACTCGTAGCGGCCGGTGTCGAACGAGTGGGCGGCATCGGGGCGCGACCACACCAGGCCGGCCCACCAGACCACCAGACCTGCGGTCCAGGCCAGCTGGGTCAGGGCCGACTCCCGGTCAGCTCGGGCCCGGTGGACCAAGAGGGCAGCCCAGCCCGCCACCAGCACCGCGCCGCCCAGCCACCAGCCCCATGTCAGGGCGGCGAACGATCCGAAGACACCGTCGGCGACGTCCCCGATGGCCTCGACCACCGACGGCCGGTCGGGGGCACGAGGGGGGCGACCCAGCGTCCGCCACCACCAGAGCCACAGCAGGCTCGGCACCGCGATGGCGACCCAGCGGCTGAGGCGGGGCCGGGACAGGGCCGCGTGTGCGGCGCACGCGGCGGCCACCGCCACCCCGACGGCCGAGCTCGCGAGCGCGAACGAGAGCGCGAGACCGGTGGCGACGTCCGAGCGCCGGTCAAGGGAGGGCATCGCGGCCGCGCACACGACCGCGCCCACGAGAGCGAGGTGGTAGTTGGCCAGGAACGGGGTCAGGGTCGTCGTCGGCAACCACAGCACCGACACGGCGGCCACGAGCGCCAGGGGAGCACCGGCGCGGTGGCGGGCGAGCAGGTAAAGCGCGACGCCGAGACACAGGAGGCTGCCGCTCCCCAGCAGACGCTCGGGCGTGTAGGTCTGCATGCCGTACTCACCCAGCAGCACCCGGTAGATCGCAAGGGGAACGACGCTGAGGTGGCCGTTGTGGGGTTCGAACAGGTCGCGGAGCGACAACGACCGCGTGGCGACGCGCCAGTCGTCGCGCAGGAACGACTGCCCGCGGGACGCGCGCATGTACCACCATGCGGTCAGCACCACGACCCCGGCGAACCACCAGTCCGCCACAGCCTCCTTCCTGACGATCCGGGCTCCGGCGCAGCGCGCCCGCACGGCGGGCGCGGTGTCGATCACGACAGGCGACCCGTCAGGTCGCTCAAGCGCTGACCGGCCGGGCTCGTCCGGAACATCCGCGCCGCGCCCGGGTGGCGCAAGGACGTTCCCCACCACGTCACGAGGAGGAGGGTTTCGGCCATGATCCGGGCCGACATCTTGGACGTGCCGGCGACGCGGTCGCGGAACACCAGCGGAACCTCTTCGATCCGGGCGCCCGACGCGGTGAGCCGGCGGATCGTCTCCAGCATGAAGCCATAGCCATTGGCGCGCGTGGCTCCGACGCCGATGGCCTGGAGAGCTCGTGCCCGGTAGGCCCGCATGCCGGAGGTGGCGTCTTGGACCGCGAGGCGGAGCAGCCGCCTCGCGTACCGGTTGCCGCCCTTCGACAGCAGTCGGCGATGCGCCGGCCAGTCGGGCGTCCCACCGCCCGCCACGTAGCGCGAGCCGATGACGACATCGGCCCCTGCCCTGATCCGGTCGACCATGTCCGGGAGCAGCGCGTGGGGGTGCGAGAAGTCGACGTCCATCTGCACGACGATGTCCGCGCCGCCGTCCATCGCGACCCGGAAGCCGTGGCGGTAGGCGTTGCCCAGGCCCTGCTTGCTCGGTCGATGGAGCACTTCCACGTTGCCGAGCTCGCGACCGACCCGGTCGGCGATGGCACCCGTACCGTCGGGGCTGCCGTCGTCGCAGACGATCATCCGCGCCTCGGGGAGCGCGAGCCGGGCGGCCCGGAGGAACGGTTCGATGTTCTCCGCCTCCTGGTACGTGGGTACGACCAGGGCGACACCAACCCCGGGCACGTTCGACGCCGGCATTACCTCACGAACCATCGCCGCGCCTCCCCTTATCCCCAGACGCGCGCACTGTGATGCTAGCGGGCCGTGCAGTACCACTGCCCGTGAACGGCGGCCCCCGGGCTACGCCCACTGCCCCCGCATGTTCAGGGCACTAGCGTGGCCGGTGCCGAGCCATGTCGGCTGTCGAAGACGGCATGGCGTGTGGGGTGGGGCGAGCGTTACCGAGGGGAGTTGGGGTGCGGAGAATGAGGGCACGTCCGCTGCAGGATGCTGCAGCTCGTCAGAAGCAGGCCGCAAGGTTCCTGCGGGACCTACCGAAGCTGCACGAGCGCCGCGACGGGCCTCCGGTGCCGGGGGGGCTGAACCCCCGGATCGGGCAGGTGATGATCGATGAGATCGCGAAGTTCGATGATGGGCCCCGCTGCATCGAGACAGGGGCCGGCAACTCGTCGTTGATGTTCATGATGCTGGGGTGTTCGAGCGTGACGGCCATCGCACCCGACGAGCAGCTCGGTGTCCGCATCCGGAAGCAGGCGGCGGAGCGTGACCTCGACGACAGCGTGCTCCGCTACATCGAGGAACGGTCCGAGGTCGCGCTGCCGCGCCTGGCGATAGAGGAAGAGGCGCGGTGCGAGATCGCGTTCATCGACGGCAATCACGGGTGGCCGACGGTGTTCGTCGACTTCTGCTACCTCAACATGATGATGGTGCCGGACGCGGTCTTGTTCGTGGACGACGTCCACCTCTACAGCTGCGCACAGCTGATGCTGCTGCTGAAGGAACAGCCGGGCTTCGAGTTGGTGAGCGTGGTCGGCAAGCTGGCGACGTTCCGGAAGCGGACGAGCCGGAAGTTCCTCCCCGAGTGGCGTGAGGAGCCGTTCGTCGTCTCGAACACGGCGTTCGTGCTGCTCTGATCTCCGCGGGGGTGAGGCTGGCGACCGCGACCGGCGCGCGGCGTAGCGACCTCCTACCGATGGGTAACCTGATGAGGCTCCGCGGAACCGATTCGTCTACGCTCGCTTCGTTCGTTGGAGCAGGGGAGTGCAGGGGGCTAGATGCCTTACGTGATGGTGCCGGTGCCCGAGGAGCACGTGCAGGACGTCATGCAGTTCATCCTGCGCGAGGTGGCCAGGGCGTCGCTCGAGCCGTGGGACGAGGAGTCCATCTCGACGCTCTTCCACGACATCGAGGAGGAGGGGCGATCCCTGCTTGCGTACGTGGCCCGGGCGATCGCCGGCGGCAAGGAGATCACCGAGACCGAGGTCGCCGCCCTCCTGCAACTCCGCCCGCGGGAGATGGCCGGGCTCATGCGCGACATCAACGAGCGAGCGAGCCAGGCCAACCGGCCCAACCTCGTGTTCGCCCGCATGGTCACCGAGACGCTGCCCAACGGCCGCACGACCGAGAAGAGGGTCTTGGCGATGAGCGACGAGCTGGCCCCTCTCGTCCGCGAGGCCGAGCGGGCCGAGCTCGCCGACGTGCAGGGGCCCCTGGGCGACCGGGCGGGATGACGCCGCCCGCGACCCGGTACTTCCTGCGCTACGAACGCGAGCCGGCGATGCCGCTCTGAGCCGGGTTCGGCGTGCAGACGTTCGTTCTCATCGGTGGCGTGGGGAGAAGTGGAACGAACCTGCTTCGCCGGATCGTCGGCTCGCACCCGCATATCGCGATCCCACCCTCGGAGTCCGGGTTCTTCGAGCAGTACCGGCGCGGCAGGACGGTCGGCGAGATCCTGGCCGGCGAGAGCCTGCGGCGCTGGGACGTCGACCTCACGCCGTACCACGGCTTGTCGCATCCCGAGGCGTTCCGGCAGGCGCTGGCGGGCTACGCGGAGCATTGCGGCAAGGCGATCCCCGGGGAGAAGACTCCTCAGAACGAGTTCCACTACGACCTGATCCGAGACTGGCTGCAGGACGACGACGTCAGGTTCCTCCACATCGTGCGGAACCCGCTCGACATGGTGGCGAGCTACAAGCACGCACCGTTCCGCGGCCGAGACCGGGGACGACTGGTCGACGTCGCGTCGAGGTGCGAGCTCTGGCGCAGATCGGTCTCGCTCGGGCTGGCGAGGGCCTATGCCGACCCGGCGAGCTATCACCTCGTGAGGTACGAGGACCTGACGGCCGACCCGGTCGAAACGACGCGACGGCTGTGCGCCTTCCTGGGCGTCGCCTTCGAGGCGCGCATGCTGACCCTGTCCGACTACGCACCACGGGGCAACAACACGAGCTTCGAGGAGGTGGAAGGCGATCGTCACCCTGTGCACCCGGCCGTCCGGCGGCTACCGACCAGGAAGGACCATCTCACCGCGGCCGAGCGAGACGTCGTCGCGGGTCACTGCGGGGAGCTGGCGGAGGCGCTCGGCTACGGCGATGCCGACCTCGAACCGCCGGGCGACCTGTAGATCAGCGGACGAATTGCGGCACGTTCACCAGGTAGATCAACACGAGCAGCTGGTACTCGGGGAACGAGAGCCCGAGCAGCATCCGGTTTCCCTTGTGCAGGGCGATGATCGCGAGCCCCATGGCCGCGAGCGCCAACTTCCCCAGTAGCCCGATCGGCGCGGCCAGCTCCACGAGCAGGCCGCCGGCGAAGGCGCAGTAGGTGAGCAGGGGTCTGTCGAGGAGCCAGGCGGCGCGCCGCACGCCGCTCGCCGCCTGCGCCTGTCCCCAGGAGTCCATCATCCCGCCGGTGTCCCCGCGCTCGTAGGCCGACAGCAGCAGCATCGGCGCGCGGGCGATCCACTGGCCGCCGGTGTTGATGAGCTTCGACAGCCCCGACGTGAAGTAGACCGCGACGATCGCCTGGGCGGCCCACCACGCGGCCGTGCTCGCCTGCGAGCCCGCCAGCGCCACGCCGAGGTCCCAGTCCCAGCGTGCTGCCGCGTTCCAGACCACCATCGCGGCGGTCTGTGCCGTCAGGACGATGGCCAGGAGATGGTTTCCGTGGTTCACCGCGCCGTAGGAAGACCGAAACGTCACCTCGACGATGATCGCCGCAGTCAGGAACACCAGGGCGACGGAGGTCAGCAGCCCGGCGGCCAGGCAGAGGGCCGCGACGTACGCGCCCTGCTGGATCGTCCGCGTTGCGGCGCGCGACGCCGCCCACTTCAGATCGACGAAGCGGGCGAGGCCGACCGGGTGGACCAGCTCGCCGGAGGGCCTGAAGGTCCGGATCACGGAGAACGTCTTGATCGCCACGAAGCCGAGCCCGACGCGCATGATGTCGAGCTCGGTCGACGTCCAAGAGGGCACCTCGATCCCCGTCAAGGCGATGTCTCCAGGATGGGCGTCCTGACCTGCCGGACCTTCCCCTCGTCGAGGGAGTACTCCACCAGAACGATCGAGATCGTCCTCGTCGAGAACGGCCCGTGCGGCGGCCGGCGTTCCTCCACCAGCGTGGCGAGGACGGAGGCGGCGTCGTGCCGGGCGGCGTCGACGTCTCGCACGCCCCGGGCGCGGGCGGCCCGCAACTCGGCCGCGAACCGCTTGCGCATGTCGTGAGGCGCCAGGCCCAGCTTGGAGATCGGGACCGACGCACCCTCCCCGTCCTCGAAGCACAGCGCCCATGCGGTCGTCGACGGCATCGAGAACATCGAGTACGGCGAGAACGGCACGTTCTCCCCGACCCCGAGCAC
>DASRJN010000123.1:0-10692 GCA_035649455.1 Acidimicrobiales bacterium | reverse complement strand
GAGCCAGATCCGCCGGGTCGGCGCCCACGTGCGGGACCGGCTGACACGTCGCTCAGACGCACGGCTGCCGTGGCCCGGGTGGGTATCGGCCGCGGTGATCGCCTACGGCGCCTTCACGGTCGTGTTCGTCTTCTTCTTCGTACTGCGCCTGGCCCTGGTCGTCCCCGACCTCGCCGCCGACTACCCCGCGCGCGTCTCCGGCCTGTTCCGTGACCTGGCCCTCCCGCCCCACCGGCCGGCCGCGGGACGCCTGGCCAGTGTCCTCGGCCCGACGTACATCCTGCTCGGCGTGAGCTTGGCGACGGTGACCATGGTGGTGCGGGCAACCCGCGCCATCCGGTCCCACGGCGGTGACGACTCCTAGGTCGCGGCCCGGCGGCCTCTCCTACGCTCGGGGCCATGACCGGCACGGGAACGGACACCCTCGAGATCGACGCCAACGGGCTGACGTTCCGGGCCCGGGTGGCCGGCCCCGAGGACGGGCGGGTCGTGCTGCTGCTGCACGGGTTCCCCCAGACGTCACGCTGCTGGGCCGCGCAGCTGGATGCCCTCGCCACCGCGGGGTACAGGGCGGTCGCCGTCGACCAGCGCGGCTACTCCCCCGGTGCCCGGCCCGACGACCCTGCG
The DNA here is from genome assembly GCA_035649455.1 of Acidimicrobiales bacterium. Lineage (GTDB taxonomy): Bacteria > Actinomycetota > Acidimicrobiia > Acidimicrobiales > VFJN01 > ZC4RG19. The sequence goes on along the minus strand of DASRJN010000123.1, from coordinate 10,065 downwards.
GCCTACGCCATGGACCATCTGATCGACGACGTGCTCGGCATCGTCGACGCGCTCGACGCCGACCAGGTCGACCTGGTCGGCCATGACTTCGGCGGCTCGGTGGCGTGGACCGTCGCCGGCCACCACCCGGACCGGGTCCGCACGCTGACCATCGCCTCGACGCCCCACCCGGTGGCCTTCGTCCGTGCCTACCAGGCACGGGACGCGACGCCGTCCGACCAGAACCAGCGCTCCGGTTACATGCGCGCCTTCCGCGAGGCGCCCCGGGGGCAGATCGAGGCCCAGTTGCTGGCCGACGGCGCCGCCGGGCTGCGCCAGGCCTACGCCGGCCTTCCCGAAGCCTCGATCGCCGCCCACATCGAGGACATGTCCGCACCTGGCGTCCTCGTCGCCGCCGTCGACTGGTACCGCGCCATGTCGGCCAAGGCCAGCGTGGCCGTCCCTCCGTGCCCGGCCCCCACGCTCTACGTCTGGAGCGACCGCGACCCCTCCATCGGCCGCGCCGCGGCCGACGCCACCGAGGAGCTCGTCACCGGCCCGTACGACTTCGTCGTGCTCGAAGGCGTCAGCCACTGGATCCCCGAGCAGGCCGCCGCCACATTCACACCGCTCCTCCTCGCTCACCTCGCCGGCCGCCGTTCAGGGTGAGGACCTGGTCGGCGCGGGCGAGGGCGGCGCGGCTGTGGGACACGACCAGGCAGGTCACGTCGTCACGCCGGCCGAACAGCCGGGCCCAGAGCTGGGCCTCGGTGGCGGTGTCGAGGGCCGAGCTCAAGTCGTCGAAGACCAGGAGCTCGGCCTGCCCGAGGAACATCCGCGCCGCGGCGGCGCGCTGGACCTGCCCGCCGGAGAGCTTCACCCCGCGCGGCCCGACGAGCGTGTGGAGGCCGCGCTCGAGGCCGGCGACGTCGTCGTCGAGCACGGCGGCCCGCACGGCGTCGGCGACCGCGTCGGGGTACTCGGGCCGGCCGAGGAGCAGGTTGTCCCGCAGCGCCTCGCTGAACAGCCGCGGCACCTGCGGCGTGAACGCGCACCGGGGCGGCACCAGGAACGTGTCCGGCCGGTCGAGGACGCGGCCGTTCCAGCGCACCTCGCCGGTGGCGGGGAGGAGCCCGAGCAGGGCGTGGAGCAGCGTGGTCTTCCCGGAGCCGATCCGGCCGGTGACGACGGTGAAGGACCCGCGCTCGAGGGTGAGGGACACGTCCTCGATGCCACGCCCGCTCGCCGGATGGCGACACGTGAGGCCCGCGACCTCCAGCCGCTCGAGGGCTTCCCTCGGCGGTGGCGGCTCGATCGGCGGCAGCTCGCGACGCAGGTAGACCGGCGCGGGAGCGACGACGGCCCGCGGTGGTTCACCGGGCATGAGCGCGTGCATCCGCTCGATCGACACCTGGGTGCGCTTGAGCTCGGTGATCACCCGTCCGATCTCGGCAGGCAGGAAGGTGAGCTGGCCCAGGAAGACGACGAACAGCGCGATGTCGCCGACCGTGAACGCCCCGGACCGGATCCGGGCCGCACCGATGAGCAGCACGGCGCCGGTGCTGATGTGGACGAGGTGGTAGTTCGTCGAGTTGAGGGTCTCGGCGAAGACGCGGTCGCGCAGCGACAGCCGCCGGCGGGTCTCGCCGATGTCGGCGAGGCGCCCGACCACTCGCTCCCTGGCCCCGGCGATGCGCACCGCGAGCTGGGCGTTGACCACTTCGCCGAGGAACCGGCTCAGGCTGGTGGTGGAGTCGAGGGCGGCGGCACCGTAGCGGCTCGACCGGGAACCGAGCGCATCACTGACCAGGGTGGCGGCGACCACGGGTGCGAAGGCCGCGGCCGTGAGCAGTGGATCGATCCGCCACATCACGACGGCGGCCACGACCCCGAAGGCGGCGCGGCCGATCAGGTCGCAGACGCCGTCCATGGAGCCCATGGTGATGGCCGGCGGGTCCGAGCTGAAGCGGCTTATGGCGTCGCCGGGCGGCACGGTGAGACCGTGCGCACCGAAGCCCCGGAGGATCCCGGCGAACATGTTGCGCTGCAGGAGCGCGTGGGTCTTGTACGAGAACCCGCTCCAGGCCCGGGAGATGGCGAGCGCGGTGACGACCTCGGACAGCTGGAGGGCGACGAGCACGGCCACCACCGTCCACACACCAAGAGCCCCGTCGCCCGTCAGGGCGTCGAAGAACGCCTGCGTGGCGAACCCCAGCGCCAGCGGCAGGACACAGAACAGGACGATGGCGAAGGCTGTGCACGGCACGAAGTAGCCGGCGGTGAACCGGATGAGGGTGCGGACATAGCTCATACCGGCACCTCCCCCCGGCTGGATCGCAGCAGCGCGGAGAGCCGCGATCCGGGGTCGGCGGCCAGCTCGTCCCGCCGGCCCAGCTCGGCCACGCGCCCGCGGTCGAGGACCAGCACGACGTCCGCCCGCTCGACGGTCGCCAGCCGGTGGGCGATCACGATCCCCGTCCGGCCCGCCAGCAGATTGGTCACGGCCTGCTCCAGCAGCGCCTCGGTGTGGGGGTCGAGTCGGGACGACGCCTCGTCGAGCACCACGAGACCGGGGTCCTTCAGGAAGACCCGGGCGAGCGCCACCAGCTGGGACTCGCCCGCGGAGAGCCCTCGTGCGCCGGCACCGACGATCGTGTCCAACCCGTCGGGCAGCTCGTCGAGCCAGGCGCCGAGGGCGAGCGCCTCGAAGACCTGCCGGAGCCGTTCGTCCGCGACCGCGGGGTCGTAGAGCGTGACGTTGTCCCGCAGCGTGCCCGCGAAGAGCTGCACGTCCTGGGTGACGAGAGCGACCCGCTGCCGCAGGTCGTCGAGGCGCGCCCGGCGGACGTCGACGCCGCCGAGCCGGATGGAGCCCTCGCCGACATCGTGGAGCCGCAGCAGCAGCCGCGAGATCGTCGTCTTCCCGGATCCGGTGCGCCCCAGCAGGCCGAGCACCTGCCCGGGCTCCAGCCGCAGCGACACGTCGTCCAGCACCGGCTCGGCGTCGTACGCGAACGAGACGTGGTCGAGCTCGACGGACAGCGCGCCGCGGGGCACGGGCACGCCCTCGCCGTCGACCACCCGGGGCGCGGTGGCCAGCAGCTCGCGCACCCGGACGATGCCGCCGGTCGCCTGCTGGAAGGTGTTCATGTGCCGCGTCAGCTGCTCGAGCGGGTCCCGCAGCATGGTGGTGTAGCGGACCACCATGAACACCGCCCCGACGGTCAGCGCGCCCCGGGCGTGGAGCACGACACCGAGGGCGAGCGACGCGGCCGCACCGGCGACGAACAGCGTGTTGACCACGTTCGTGAAGAGCGACGCCGCCAGCACCGAGCGGCGCCCGGTGTGGAACCGGTCCCGGAGCCGCTCGTGGAGGCGCCGCAGGGTGTAGCCGTCGGCGCCGTTGGCCTTGATGTCCGGCAGGCCCGCCAAGCGCTCCTCGAGGAACGCGCTGAGATCGGCGCTGGCCTGCCGCGCCTCGCGGGCGCGGGCACCGACGAAGCCGCCGCCTCGGGTCATGTAGACGGCCGCGCCGGCGGCGAAGCCGGTGAGCAGGGCGCCGATCCGCCAGTCCTGGCGCCACAGGATGACGAGCACGCCGACGAGGAACAGCGCACTCCCCGCCACGTGGACGACGAAGCGGGCGAAGAAGCCGGCGATGGCGGATACGTCGCCGTCGATGCGCTCGATGAGCTCGCCGGACCCGTGCTCGGCGTGGAACGAGTCGTCCAGCGTCAGCAGATGGCGCGTGAGGTCGGCCCGCAGGGCGTTGGTGGTCCGCCACCCGAGGTCCTCGGCCACGTAGGTCTCGGCGACCACCGCCACCTGGGTGAGCAGCGCGACGACCAGGAAGGCGGCGGCGATCCCCACCAGGCTCGACGTCGGTGACCCGGCCTCGGCCCGGTCGATGAAGCTGCCGGCGAGGTAGGGGTTGGCCAGTTGCAGCCCGATCCCCGCGATGAGGAGGAGGGCGAGCAATGACAGGCGCGACCTCTGGGGTCGCAGGTAGGTCGCGACGAGGTCACGATCGAAGTTCGGTAGCACGAGGCGCTCCTGAGGTCAGCACGAGAACGAAGCAGGGATCTGGTGCTGTCCAGGCCGCCCGGCCGGGCAGGCCGCGCTACATGGCGGGCGGGATCGCGGCGGTGGGGGCCTGGACGGAGCGCGCTGTCATGTTCCCGACCTCCCGATGTCCGACTGCGGGCGGCACCCTACGACGATTGCCCGCCCGCGGCACGGGATTATCCGCTCCGACATCTGAGAGTGGCAGACTCGACGCCGTGGGCGTTGACAGGGCGGATCCCGGCACGTTGCTCGCGCGCCTGGCGGAGGCGGACAAGCGGGTTCTGCTGAGCGCCGGGCATCCGAGGCACTACCGGGCGGGCGAGTCGATCTTCGCCATGGGTGATTCCGGTCGCTTCGTCGCGCTGATCCTCGAGGGTCGCGTGAAGGTGTTCGCCCCGTCGGCCCGGGGCACCGAGACCGTGTTGAGCTTGCGAGGACCGGGCGACCTCGTCGGCGAGCTGTCGGCCATCGAGGACGACCCGCCCGCCCGGATGGCCACGGTCGTCGCCCTCGACGCCGTCGTCTGCCGGGTGGTGCGCGCCGGCGAGTTCCGGTCGCTCGTCGCGGAGCGGCCCGCGGTCGCGCTCGAGCTGCTGCGCACGATCGCCGCCCGGCTGCGGACGTCCGATCGCCGCCGGGTCGAGTTCGGCGCCTATGGGACCACTGACCGGGTTGCCCGCCTGCTGGTCGACCTGGCCGCGGAGGGGACGCCGTCGGAGGGCGGCGTGGTGCTGCCCCGCGGGCTCACTCAGGACGACATCGCCGGGATGGTGGGCGCGTCGCGCGAGTCCGTCGCCCGCGCGTTGGCGACCCTGCGGACGCTGGGGTTCGTGTCGACCGGTCGCCGGCAGGTGGCGGTGCTCGACCTGGCGGGCTTGCGGGAGTTCGCCAGCTGATCGAGGCCCGGTGTGACCGGCGTCGCTGACCGATGTCACCCCCGCAACGTGTCGTCCGCAACGGTCGCCGGCGGCTCGGTAGCGCATCGTCTCCCCATCGGATGACAACCATCCGAGCCTAGGGAGGCGGAACAATGGCGAATTCGAAGATGAGGAAGCTCGGTTGGTTGGCCGCGCTCACGCTCATCGCCGCGGGCGGCTTGGCTGCGTGCGGCGACGAGGACGCGACGGGGACCGGAACCGCTTCGGCGGCCGCTCGCGTCGAGGCGGCCCGCGGCAGCGACCAGCACCTGTTCAACCACGCAGCCGAGATCGCCGCCCGGTCGGCGGCCATCGGCAGCGACCGGCACCTGCACAACCAGGCAGCCGAGATCGCCGCCCGGTCGGCGGCCATGGGCAGCGACGTGCACCTGAACAACCAGGCGGCCGAGATCGCCCGGTCCCAGGCCCAGCCCGACGACCTGTCCGGGGCGGCCGGCACCGATGCCGGGCCGAACGTCTGGGAGGCCGGGAACCGGGCCGCGGCGGCGCTCGGGCAGGGCTAGTGACCTCCCCCGGGCAGGTGGAGCCCGGGTCGAGCGCCACCATGGCTCTCGACCCCGGGTTCCACCGCCTGGGGCAACCAGTCCAAGTCGCGTGGCGCGGCTGATCTGCGCGCGGACCGCAGTCGGGTCACCGCAATTGCCACGCAACTGCCACGACGATCTGGCAGGCTGGCGCCGTGGCGGATCAGGCGGCGGTCGGCGCCGATCGGATCGCGCTCGGGTATCGCGCCTTCGGTGGCATCGGTGTCGCAGTGGGCGACGAGCCCTTGAGCGTCGGTGGGCCTACCCAACGGCGCCTGCTCGCCGTCCTGCTGGTGCACCGGAACTCGGTGGTGTCGGTCGACCGGCTGTGCGACATCCTGTTCGCCGGCGAGCCCACGGATGCGGCGCCGACCACGCTGCGCAGCTACGTCGCCCGACTGCGCCGGGTCGTCGACCGCCCCGGGTCCGCCGCCCGGCTTGTGACCCAGGCGCCCGGCTACCGGCTGGACGTGGCCGAAGACGAGTTCGACATCGCCTCGTTCGAGCACGCCGTGGCCACGGCGCGCCAATGCGTGACCCGTGGTGACCCGGCGGGGGCGGCTCGGGACCTCCGCGAGGGCCTGGCCCGGTGGCGCGGCGATCCGTACGCCGAGTTTGCCGACGAGGACTGGGTGCGCCCCGAGGTGCAGCGTCTGGGCGAGCTGCGGCTGGTGGCCTACGAGCTCCTGGCCGACGCCGACCTGGCGTGCGGGCGCGCCGCGGAGGTCACTTCCGAGCTGGAGGGGCTGGCGGCCGAGCAGCCGCTGCGCGAGTCGTTCCAGGCGCGGCTGATGGTGGCGCTCTACCGCAGCGGCCGCCAGGCGGAGGCCCTCCGCGTGTACCAACAGCACCGCCGGGCGCTCGCCGAGGAGCTCGGGCTGGAGCCGTCGCCTGAGATCGCCGAGCTCGAGCGACGGATCCTGGCCCACGACGAGGCGTTGGGGGAGCCGAGGCCGGGCGAGCTGCCGCTGCGGGGCTATCGCTTGGGCGAGCGGCTCGGGACCGGGCGGCAGGGCACGGTGCACGCGGCCCGGCTGCCGGGCGTCGACCGCGACATCGCCATCAGGATCGTGCCGGAGGCGCTGGCCAACGACCCCGGCTTCGTCCGGTCGTTCGATGCCGATGCCCGCCGCCTGGCAGCCCTGCGCCACGAGGCGGTCGTGCCGCTCTACGACTGGTGGCGGGAGCCAGGCGCCGCGTACGTCGTGATGCGGCGGCTGCGGGGCGGGACCCTCCGCGACCGGCTGCAACGGGGCCCGCTGCCCGCGGGCGACGTCGCGGCGCTGGTGCAGCGCCTCGGCGGTGCGCTCGGCGCCGCGGCGCAGGCGGGTATCGCCCATGGGCACGTCGTCGCCGAGAGTGTGATGTTCGACGAGGCGGACCACGCGTACCTGGGCGACTTCCCGGTCGGGTCCGAGGACGTGATCCGCCCGGCTGACGACGTGCGGGACGTGATGGCGCTCGTGGCCGAGGCGCTGAGCGGACGGCGCCCGGCCGACGGCGACGTCGGCGACGTCCCCCCGCCGCTCGCCCCCGCGTTGACCAGCGTCCTGTCGGCGGCGGAGCCGCCGCCCCTGGCCCGCGCCGTCTCCATGGTCGTCGAGGCGCTGTCGGGCGAGGCGGTCGAGCCTGCGGCGGCCGTCGAACGGCCCAACCCATACAAAGGCCTGCGGGCGTTCGACGAGCCCGATGCCGACGACTTCTTCGGCCGGGACGACCTGGTCGACGAGATCGTCCAGCGGCTTGCCACCCCCGGTCAGCGCGGCCATCTCGTCCTGGTGGTCGGCGGTTCGGGCAGCGGCAAGTCGAGCCTGGTGCGCGCCGGGCTGCTGCCGCGGCTGCGCGGCGCGTCCGGAGGGTCCGACGGGTGGTTCGTGGCGGCGATGGTGCCGGGCGGGTCACCGTTCAGGGAGCTGGCCGAGTCCCTCCGCCATGTCGCCGTGGTCGAGGCCGATGGCCTGGAGGTCGAGCTGGCGGCGGGCGCGCACGGCATCGCGGACGCCGTCCGGCGGATCGTGCCCCCGGGCGGCGAGCTGCTGCTGGTCGTCGACCAGTTCGAGGAGCTCTTCACCCTGGCCGACGACGCCACCCAGAGGGCGTTCCTCGACGGCCTGACCGCCGCCCTGTCCGAGCCGGACAACCCGCTCCGGGTCGTGGCGACGTTGCGAGCCGACTTCTACGACCGGCCGCTGCGCTTCGAGCGCTTCGGTGCTCTGGTCGGCGAGGCCACGGTCCCGATCGCCGCCATGTCCGCCGCCGAGCTCGAGGCTGCCATCGTGGGCCCCGCCGAGCGGGTCGGAGGCACCGTCGAGCTGGCACTGGTGGCCGAGCTGGTCGGCGCCGTGCTCCACGAGCCGGCGGCACTGCCGTCGTTGCAGTTCACGCTGTACGAGCTGGCCGAGCGCAGCCCGGATCGGCTCATCACGCTGTCCGCCTACCGCGAGCTGGGAGGAGTGGACGCCGCCATCGCGGCCCGCGCCGAGACGCTGTACCTGGCTCTGGACGACCGCGCCCGCACCGGCGTGCGGCGACTGTTCGAGCGACTGGTCGTGGTCAACCCGGAGGGCGAGCCGACCCGGCGCCGCGCGCTGCGGTCCGAGCTCGAGCACGCGGCCCGCGGGGCCAGTGGCGGGCCCGACCCGGAGGTGCTCGACGTCATCGAGGCATGGGCGCAGGCCCGCCTGTTGACCGTCGACCGGCATCCCCAGTCCCGGGAGCCGACCGTCGAGGTTGCCCACGAGGCGCTGCTCCGGGACTGGCCCCGGTTGCGCAGCTGGCTGGAGGAGGACCGCGAGGCGATCGCGGCCCTCGGCCAGCTACGCGAGGCGGCCGCCGGCTGGGACGGCCTCGAGCGCGACGCCGGCGCGCTCTATCGCGGGACGCGGCTCGACACGGCTCTGCACCTGGTCGACGCGCAGGCTCGCGCCCTGGCGCCGCTGGAGCGCGAGTTCCTCGACGCCAGCCGCACCGAGCGCGACCGGGAGCGGCAGCGCGAGGTCGACCAGCTGCAGCGCACGGCACGCGCCAACCGGCGCCTGCGGGCTCAACTGGTGGCGCTCGGGATCGCCCTCGTCGTCGCTCTGGTGGTCGGGACCGTGGCTGTCGGGCAGCGCAACCGGGCGAGCGAGCAGCGTCGCGCCGCCACCGCGCGGGAGCTCGCCGCGGCCGCCAACGCCAACCTCGACGTCGATCCCGAGCGCAGCACCCTGCTCGCCCTCGCCGCCGTCGACCGAGCCCACTCGGGTGCCGATGCCGCGCGGCCCGAGGCCGAGCAGGCACTCCACGACGCGGTGACGTCGTCGCGGATCGAGCGGCGCGTCACGGGCCTGGGCGGCGCGGTCGCGTGGAGCCCCGACGGCACCAGGTTCGCCGCCGCGGACGCGGCGGGCTCGGTCGCCATCCTCGACGCCGCCACGGGCGACCAGGTGCAGGTCATCGCCGGCCACGACGAACGGGTCAACGGCATCGCGTTCAGCCCGGACGGCAGCCTGCTCGGAACGACGGGCGACGACGGCGTCGCCAAGGTGTGGGACCTCGCCACCGGGAAAGAGCTGCACGCCCTCGAGAGCGAGTCTCCCGCCCCCCGGGATGCGGTCGCACCGTCGTTCAGCCCCGATGGCTCGCTGTTCGCCGCCGGCTGGTGGGCCACCGAGCATCCGATCCGTCTGCTCGACCTCGCCACCGGCACGATCGTGCAGGAGATCTCGGTGGTCCAGAGCCCGGTGAGCACGTCCTTCGATCCGAGCGGCACCCGGATGGTCATCGCCGACAGGGGCGGAGCCACGTTCGTCGTCGACGTCGGGTCCGGCGCCGAGGTGCTCACCGTGCAGGAATCGGACTCCGCGGACGCCACCTGGAGCCCGGACGGCGCCTCGATCGCGATCGCCGGCGAGAAGGGGACCGCCCGCGTTGTCGACGCGGCTACGGGCGAGCAGCGCTTCGCACTGCTGGGCCACCGCGATCGACTGACCGACGTCGCTTGGAGCCCCGACTCGACCCGGTTGGTGACCGCGAGCGACGACGGGACGGCCAAGGTCTGGCGCATCGCCGATGGCGGCGGGCAGGAGCTGTTCGCGCTGTCCGCGCGCGACACCCAGAGCGGCGTCGGAGCCGTGGCGTTCTCCCCCGACGGCAGCCGGGTCGTGACAGGGGACGGAGAGAACACCGCGGCCATCGTCTGGGACGTGAGCATCACCGGCGACGCCGAGGTCGCCAACCTCCCCGCGACCGCGTCCGGCGAGGCCGTTGCGGCCACGTTCACACCCGATGGCCGGTACCTCCTCACCCCGAACGCGGCCGGCGCAGTCACCGTGTGGGACGCCGAAGCGTTCACGAACACGCGGCCGCTCGACTCCCCGGCCGAGTCGTTGTCCGCAGCCCCTCCGAGCGAGGAGGGGACCGGCCGCGGGGTCACCGGTCTCACCATGAGCCCCGATGGGCGGCTGGCGGCCGTCGCCACCGTCGACCAGGGCGATCCGCCGACCGCCTCACTTCAGGCGTGGGACTTCGTGACCGGCCAGGAGGCCTTCCGCCTCGACTTCCAAGGAAACGTCGACGAC
>DASRJN010000122.1:0-3270 GCA_035649455.1 Acidimicrobiales bacterium | reverse complement strand
CCCCGGGGGTTGGTGGTGCCGCCGATGAGGCTGGTGGTGCCGAACGGGGATGCCGTGGCGACAGGGGCGGACTGCACCGGGATGGCGGGCTCGTACCACGGGGGCATGGGGGTGGTGAGCCACGCCGGGGCCAGGGAGGGTGGGACGCGCTCGGGTAGCGCGCTGGGGGCGGCGGCGGCAGCGGCAACGCCAGGCGCCGCAGCTGCAGCCGAGGCAGCAGAAACAGCCGCGGCGTCGTCCGCCGGGCCGCGGCCGGCCCACGGGCCGGTGGAGCCGGCGAGGGACGGGCGGCGTCCGTCTCCGCTCCATGCGATGGCGGCCCGCTGGTAGCGGTCGAGGCCGGCCAGGCCGCTGGTGTTGGGAGGTGGGGCGTCGGCCGGCCGGTCCGAGACGAGCTCGCGCGGGAGGCTGACCAGCGCGGTGACGCCGCCGCCGGGGGTGGCCGCCAGGCGGACCTGGATGTCGTAGCGCTGGGCCAGGCGAGCGACGACGTGGAAGCCCAGCATGGTCGCCCGCTGCAGGTCGAGGGGCGGGCCTTCGGTCAGGACCACGTTGGCGGCGCGGATGTCCTCGTCGGACATGCCGATGCCGACGTCCTCGATGGCGACCACGAACCGGGTGGACTCGCCCGGCGACAGGTGGCTGCGGATGCGGACCTCGGTCGACGGGGGCGAGAAGGTGGTGGCGTTCTCGATCAGCTCGGCCAGCAGGTGGGCGAGGTCGGCCACCGCCCGGCCGGCCACGTCGATGTGGTCGTTGACCAGCACCTCGACCCGGCGGTAGTCCTCCACCTCCGCCGCCGCGGCCCGCACGACGTCGCCCATGGGCACGGGGTTGCCCCAGCGCCGGGGCGGGTCGTCGCCCGACAGCACGAGCAGCGACTCGGCGTTGCGGCGGATGCGGGTGGCGAGGTGGTCGAGCCGGAACAGCTCCTCCAGCACGTCGGCCTGCTGCTCACGCAGCTCCAGGTCGGTGATGACCTCGAGCTGGCGGTTGAGCAGGGACTGGTTGCGCCGGGCCAGGTTGACCAGCAGGCCGGACATGGCCTCCTGGCGCTCTACCTCGGCGGCGCCCAGGTGCTCGACCAGCGCCACGTTCCGCTGCTGCTCCATCTCGGTGTTCTTCCAGAAGATCACGACGCCCGCCGAGGCGGCGAGCACCGCGCTGGCATGGAGCACAGCCCACAGCCATGGCCGGTTCTGCCCATACTCGTGGTTGAAGATCAGCCCGGACGCCAGCGCGCTGCCGGCGCCGTGGGATATCAGCGTGAACAGCACGTTCCACAGCAGCGGGACCCAGTCCTGGTAGAGCGCGATGAGGCCGATGAGCACGAAGAAGTGGAAATGGGCCTCGATCTGGCCGCCGGTGAGGTGCACCAGCACCGACGAGCAGTAGACGAGCCCGAAGGTGGTGAAGAACGAGGCCAGCCGGCGGTTGCGCGCCATGCGGGCGCAAGCCACGGAGGCCAGCGCCAGCGACACCTCGGCGGTCACGTGGGCTACGCCGTAACCCCGCCAAACACCAAGGACCCACAACACGGGGACGTGCAGGGCGAGCAGCCAGCACAGCATCAGGTGGCGGCGCTGAAAGGTCTCCTCGTCGAGCGTGTTGCCCCGGGGCAGATAGTCGCGTACGGCCCGGGAGGCGCGTACCAGGAGGTTGACGCCGGCGGCCCGGTCGCCGGCGGGCGGCGCCGTGCCCTCACCGTCGGCGCTCGTGGCGCTCCCGGTGCTCCCGGCGGCGTGGCGGGCCATGTGCGCTCCCCCTCGCCGCTCCCTTTGGCCGAGCCCGAGCGCGGCCTCGTCCGGACCGCTGTGCGAAACCATCCCCATCGGGCCCCAAGTGATACTCGATTTCGCGCCCGCCTGCTATCCCGGTGGGCGATCCGCGCCCCGTTGATCCCAGGTCAGTAACGGTTATTATCGAAGCGTGGCGACGAACGACGACATGATCGGCCGCAGCGGCGTCGACGACATGGAGGCGATCCTGGCCATCGCCAACACGGACGTGGACGAGGCGCTCCACGTCGTCGCCGACAACGCGGACGCCATCTTTACGTGGGACTACGAGAAAGGCGCCCGTCCGGCTCTCAACAAGCTGTACGAGAAGGCCAAGACCTCGCAGTGGAACGGCGAGACCGACCTCCCGTGGGACACCGAGGTCGACGTCGAGCAGCTGGCCACCGAGATGGGCGGCAACCCCCAGATGCAGCGCTTCCGCGAGGAGGCCTCGGCCCAACCCGACTCGCCCTTCCGCAACTTCGGGCCGAAGCAGTGGAACGAGCTGCTCATCGAGGGCCAGAACTGGCGGCTGAGCCAGTTCATGCACGGTGAGCAGGGGGCGCTGCTGTGCACGGCGAAGATCGTGGAGACCGTGCCGTGGATCGACGCCAAGTACTACGCGTCGACCCAGGTCATGGACGAGGCCCGCCACGTCGAGGTGTTCGCCCGCTACCTCGACACCAAGCTGACCGGGCACTATCCGATCAACGCCCACCTCAAGATGCTGCTCGACGACATCATCGCCGACAGCCGCTGGGACATGACCTACCTGGGCATGCAGATCATGGTCGAGGGCCTGGCGCTGGCGGCCTTCGGGTTCATGCACATGCTCACCCAGGACCCGTTGCTCAAGCAGCTCCTGCGCTACGTGATGAGCGACGAGGCGCGCCACGTGGCCTTCGGCGTGCTGTCGCTGAAGGAGTACTACGGGGACCTCAGCGACGCCGAGATGCGTGAGCGCCAGGAGTTCGCCTTCGAGGCCGCGGTGCGGATGCGGGACCGCTTCCTCCAGCAGGAGGTGTGGGAGCGCATGGGCATCGACTCCCGGCCGGTCATCCGGTCCATGCTGGCCATCCCGCCCGAGGAGAACATGTTCCAGCAGATGCTGTTCTCCAAGATCGTGCCCAACTGCCGCAAGCTCGGCCTGCTCGACGCCTCGGGTGGCTGGCTGCGCAAGCGTTTCGAGGAGCTGGGCGTCATCCAGTTCGAGCACTGGACCGACACCGGCGAGGAGTACGGCGAGCTGGACGAAGTCGCCAAGGATCGGCTCAAGGCGAGCAGCTAGCGAGAGCCGGGCCCGAGCGGTCCGGCGGCTGCAGCCGGGGCCCGAGCGGCCTGGCGTGGCGCACCGAGAGCGGGAAGCACAGCAGCGGCAGGCGAACAGCCCCTAGACATAGGGGCCATGGAAGACGCGCCCATCGCCATCCCCGAGGCCGATCTCGACGACCTGCGCGACCGGCTCCGTCGCACCCGGTGGCCCGAGGCCGAG
>DASRJN010000121.1:0-7443 GCA_035649455.1 Acidimicrobiales bacterium | reverse complement strand
TCCAGCACCGGGCGGGTCACGCTCGCCACCGGGTCGCGCGCGTAGAGCTGGACGACCTCGTCGCCGGCGCGCGTCCCCGTGTTGGTGAGCGTGACCGTCGTGGTGATCGGGTCGTGCCACGACACCTCGGTGCGGGCCAGGGCGGCTCCCGACAGCGCGAACGTCGTGTAGCCGAGACCGTGGCCGAAGGGATACAGCGGGGCGGAGGGGGCGTCGACGTAGTCGCCCTTCCAGTGCGACCGCCCGCCCGAGATCTTGTGCCCGTAGTACACGGGGATCTGGCCGGCCGAGTGGGGATAGGAGATCGGCAGCTTGCCGCCCGGCGCCGCGTCCCCGGCCAGGACCTCGGCCACCGCGGCCCCGCCCTCCTGGCCTGGGAGCCACGCCATCAGCACCGCGGCGCACCGCTCGTGCAGCCAGGCGCTGCCCAAGGGCCGGCCGGCCACCAGGACGAGCACGACCGGGGTCCCGGTGTCGAGCACCGCCCGAACGAGCGACTCCTGCACGCCCGGCAGGTCCAGCGACGCGGCGTCGCGGCTCTCGCCGCTGGTGCAGTCGTCGGTGAGGCCGGCCTTGTCGCCCATCACCATCACCGCGACGTCGGACGCGGCCGCCAGCTCGACGGCCGCCGCGAAGCCCTCACGGGATCCGTCGCTGACGCCGCACCCGGGCGCGTGGACCACGCCCGGGCCGAAGCGGGCGGCCAGCGCGCCGGCGATGGTCGTCGCAGCGACCTCGACGGAGTCGGGCCGGCGGCGTGCGTCCAGCGGCATCGAGAACACGTTCTTCCCGCTCAGGAGCACCTCCTCGAGCGACTCGACGTGCGCCGGGTAGGTGTAGTCGCCGAAGAGGTGGCGGGCGGTGTCGGCATTGGGCCCGATGACGGCGATGCGACCGCCGCTGAGCGGCAGGGCCCCGTCGTTGCGCAGCAGCACCAGGGACTTGCGGGCGATCGTGCGGGCGAGCCGCCGGTCGCCGGGCGTGTCGACGGCCACCGCGGCCCGCTCGGGGTCGACGTAGGGCCGCTCGAACAGGCCCAGCTCGAACTTGGCGGTGAGGACGCGCGCCACCGCGGCGTCGATCGTGGCTTCGGCCACGCGGCCCGCCCGCGCCGCCCGCAGCAGGGGGTCTCCGTAGCAGTCGGTGCCGGGCAGCTCGACGTCGAGCCCGGCCTCCAGGGCCAGCACGGCGGCGGCCTCCGCGTCGACGGCCAGGTGGTGGTACTCGGCGAGCTGGCGGATCGAGAAGTAGTCCGAGACGACGCAGCCATCGAAGCCCCACTCGTCGCGCAGCACTCCGGTCAGCAGGCTGCGGTCGGCGGCCACCGGCACCCCGTCGAGCTCGTTGTAGGCATGCATCACCGCCCGCACGCCCGCGGCCCGCACCACCGCCTCGAACGGGCGCAGGTGGACCTCGCGCAGCTCACGGGGCCCGATGTGCGGGGGCGCCCAGTTGAGCCCGCCCTCCGAGGCCCCGTAGCCGACGAAGTGCTTCGCCGTCGCGATCACCCCGGTGCCGAGGTCGTCGCCCTGGAGGCCGCGGACGAAGGCGACGCCCATGCGCGACACGAGGTACGGGTCCTCGCCGAAGGTCTCCTCGGTGCGCCCCCAGCGGGGATCGCGGCACACGTCGAGCACCGGCGACAGGCCCTGGTGGGCGCCCGTGGCCCGCATCTGGGCGCGCACGGCGCCGGCGAGCTCGGCGGCCAGGGACGGCTCCCAGGTGCTGGCGAGGCCGATGGCCTGGGGGAAGATCGTCGATCCCCGGGCCATGACCCCCGAGCAGATCTCCTCGTGCACGATCGCGGGGATGCCGAGCCGGGTCGAGGAGACCAGGTGGCGCTGGATGGCGTTCGCCAGCCTGGCGGCCTCCTCGGCGGCCAGGCTGCTGGCGCCGGAGATCCGCGTGACCTGGCCCAGCCCGTGGCGGAGCAGGTCGGGGGCCGCGGCGTCGAGCCGAGGACCGTCGGCGAGCTGGAACACCCAGGCGCTGCCGAGCTGGGCGACCTTCTCCTCCAGGCTCATGCGCGCCAGCAGGTCGGCCACTCGCTCGCCGACCCCCAGCGAGGGATCCCGGTAGGCGGCGGCGGTGTCGAGGCCGGTCACCGGGGTGGCACCCCGGTGGACTGCCGGACGACGAGGCGGGTCGGCAGCGTGATCTGCTGAGTCAGCCCGGTCTCGCCCTCGATGACGGCGATCAGGAGCTCGACCGCCCGGCGGCCCATCTCCTGGATCGACTGGTCGATCGTCGTCAACGGTGGCTCGATGAGCGCGGACTCCGGGATGTTGTCGAAGCCGACGACGGATACGTCGTGGGGGATGGCCAGGCCGAGGGTGCGGGCGACGTGCATGGTCTGCATGGCCGACAGGTCGTTGGCGGCGAACACCGCGGTGGGCCGGTCGTCGAGCGTGAGGAGTTGGCGAGCCGGTTCCTGCGACATCTCCAGCTCGTAGTCGCCCACCCGGATGAGGTTGGTGTCGACGGGAAGGCCCGCGTCGCTCAGCGCCCGGCAGTAGCCCTGCTCTCGCTGGCGGGCGGATTCGAGGTCGGGGCGGCCGGCGAGGAACCCGATGCGGCGGTGCCCGAGCTCGAGCAGGTGCCGGGTCGCGGTGATGGCGCCGGCGAGGTTGTCGGAGTGGACGCTCGGCAGGCTGGAGGGGCCCGTGTGGGGGTCGACCGCCACCAGCGGGGTGCCGTCGTCGACGTCGACCACCGTCGGGGTGACGAGGATGATCCCGTCGGTGAGGGTGCCGCCCAGCCGGGAGATGTAGCGGCGCTCCCAACCCGAGTGATCCTTGCCGTGACCGCTGCCCGAGTAGACGATCAGCTCGTAGCCCCGCTCGCGGATGGCCGCTCCCGCCCCCTTGAGGAGCTCGGCGCTGAACGGCTCGATGTCGGCGACGACGATGCCGAGCACATTGGTGCGCCGGCTGCGGAGGCTGCGGGCCACGAGGCTGGACTCGTAGCCGAGCTCGTCGATGACCGCCTGCACCCGCTCCAGCGTGGCGGGAGCCACCCCGTAGCGGCCGTTGATCACCTTCGACACGGTGGCGATCGACACGCCCGCCTGGGCCGCCACATCGCCGATCGTCACGCGAGGCACCGGGCGAGCATAACCAGGTGTCGAGAACGGTGTCGATAACGTTATCGATAACGATTGACAACGGCCGTTACCGTGCGCGACGCTCGGCCGCGCACGGAAGGTCGCACCTCGTGCAGAGGGGGAAGGACATGCACCGCAGGATTGCGCGGACGGCACTGCTGGTCGGGTTGGCTGCGCTCGTCGCCGCCTCGTGCGGTGGCGACGACGACGACGCCGCATCCAGCTCGGACGACGGCGCGTCGGGCTCCGACGAGCCGGTCACCATCGAGTGGTGGCACATCCAGAACAACGACCCCGGGCTCTCGCTCTGGGAGGACGTCGCGGCGGAGTTCGAGGCCGAGCACCCGAACGTGACCATCGACATCACCGTCTACGAGAACGAGGCGTTCAAGACCGCGATCGCGCCGCGCCTGCAGGCCGGCGACCCGCCGGACCTGTTCCAGTCCTGGGGCGGCGGCGAGCTGGAGCAGCAGGTCGACGCAGGCCTGGTCCAGGACATCAGCGACGGGGTCGCGCCGTGGATCGACACGCTGAACGAGGCCGCGGTGACGATGTACCAGGTCGGCGACGCCCAGTACGGGATCCCGTTCGACCTGGGCATGGTGGGGTTCTGGTACAACAAGGACCTGTTCGCTCAGGCTGGGATCGACGCACCGCCGGCCACATGGGATGAGTTGCTGACGGACGTGCAGAAGCTGAAGGACGCCGGGATCACGCCGCTCGCCCTCGGCGAGGGCGACAAGTGGCCCGGCATGTTCTGGTGGGCCTACCTGGCCCTCCGCAACGGCGGTCCCGACGCGATGCGCGAGGCCGGCGAGACCGGGTCGTTCGACAGCGAGCCCTTCGTCGCCGCCGGCGAGCAGCTCTCCGAGCTGATCGCATTGGACCCGTTCCAGGCGGGCCACTTGGCGGCGGTGTGGGACGGAGCGGGCGGCCAGGCGGCGACGATCGCCACATCGGGCGCGGCGTTCCACCTCATGGGCCAGTGGGCCCCGGGCACGCAGAACGCCAACTCGCCCGACGGCCAGGGGCTGGGAGACAAGCTGGGGTGGTTCCCGTTCCCGGCCGTCGACGGCGGTGATGGCGACCCGACCGACGGCTTCGGCGGCGGCAACGGCTTTGCCGTGGGCCGCGACGCTCCGCCGGAGGCCATCGAGTTCCTCGAGTACATCTCCAGCATGGACGTGGCCCGGCGTTGGGGCGAGACGAACAGCGGGATCCTGCCCGTCGTGATCGGCTCGGAGGACTCGATCACCGACCCGAACCTCCAGGGCATCCTGGCGGCCCGGGCCGACGCCTCGTTCGTGCAGCTCTACCTCGACCAGGCTTACGACCCCGACCTCGGCAACGCCATCAACGACGCGGTCGAGCAGCTCTACGCCGGCCAGGCCTCGGCCGAGGACGTCGCCCAGACGATCGCGGATGCCGCCGGCGGCTAGACCGGATAGCCCGGCGGCCGTCACCGTGACTGCGGAACGGCCGCCGGGCGGCACTCGACCCCTGCCCACCGCCGACCCCGGCGGGGTGTCGCCGGCGTCCGGGGCCGGGTCCGGTCGGGCCGGGGCGCGGTGGAGCCGGCGGGCGACGATCATCGCCTTCCTCACTCCCGCGTTGGTGCTCTACGTCCTGCTGGCGCTGGTGCCGATCCTCCAGGGGGCCTTCTACAGCGGGTTCGACTGGAACGGGCTGGAGCCGCTCGAGCAGTTCGTCGGTCTCCAGAACTACCGGGAAGCGCTCGCCGACCCCGTGTTCCTGGCCGCGCTGCGGCACGTGGGGGTCATCCTGGTCCTCTCGCTGGTCCTCCAGCTGCCGTTCGCCCTGGGGCTCGCGGTGCTCCTCAACGAGCGGATGCGCGGCCGGGCGGTGCTCCGCCTGTTCTTCTTCCTCCCGTTCGTGCTGTCCGATGTGATCACCGCGATCGTGTGGCGACTGATCCTCCAGCCCGCGGGCCTGGTCGACCACACGCTGGGCGCCGCCGGTCTCGACGGGTTCGTGCGGCTGTGGCTCGCCGACCCCGGCATCGTGCTCTACACCGTCTTCTTCGTGGTCTCGTGGAAGTACTTCGGCTTCCATATGATCCTGTTGCTGGCCGGCCTGCAGGGGATCCCCTTCGAGCTGGAGGAGGCGGCGGCTCTCGACGGGGCGAGCCGGGTGCAGACGTTCCGCTACGTCACGCTCCCGCTGCTCGGGCCGACGATCCGGATCTGTGTCTTCCTGTCGATCATCGGCTCGCTGCAGCTGTTCGACCTGGTGTGGGTGATGACCGGGGGCGGGCCCGTGGGCGCGTCGCACACGACCGTGACCTACATGCTCGAGCGCGGGTTCGAGCGGTCCCGGTTCGGCTACGGCAGCGCGGTGGCCGTCATCGCGTTCCTGATCTCGTTCGCCTTCGCGCTCACGTACCAGCGCCTGGTGCTGCGCCGCGACGTCGCCGGCGCGCTGACGGCGATGGGGGAGCGCTGACGATGGCGGCGGCGCTCCGCCCGCGGCGGCTCACGCGCTCGGCCCACTACGTCGTGGCGCTCGCTGTCCTGCTCGTCGTCCTCGTCCCGGTCATCTACGCGGTGCTGGGCGGGTTCCGCACCACGGGCCAGATCTCTGCGAACCCGGTCGGGCTGCCGCGGCCGTGGGTGTTCGACAACTACCGCGAGATCCTCGGGTCGGACACGTTCTGGCGGCAGCTCCGCAACAGCGTGGTGGTGGCCGCGCTCACGATGGCGGTCATCGTCCCGTGCGCCTCGCTGGCGGCCTTCGCGCTGGCCCGGTTCGAGTTCGCGGGGCGGGAGGCCGTGTACGCCCTGTTCACCATCGGCCTGCTGTTCCCGCTGACGGTCGCGGTCCTGCCCCTGTTCATCTCGTTGCGGACCGCCGACCTGCTCAACAACCCCCTCGGTGTCGCGCTCCCGCAGGCGGCCTTCGGCCTGCCGACGTCGATCATCGTGCTGCGCCCGTTCTTCCGCGCCATCCCCGCCGAGCTGGAGGAGGCCGCGGCCCTCGACGGGTGCGGGCCCTTCCGGTTCTTCTACAAGGTCGCGCTCCCGCTGTCGCGCCCGGTCCTCGCCACCGTCTCGGTGCTCGCCATCGTGTCCAGCTGGAACGCCTTCCTGCTCCCGCTGGTGGTGCTCAGCCAGCCGGACCAGTGGACCCTGCCACTCGGGGTGACCAACTTCTCCACGCAGTACTCCTCGGACACCGCCCGGGTGCTGGCCTTCACGTCCCTGTCGATGGTCCCCGCGCTGGTGTTCTACGTCATCGCCGAGCGGCAGATCGTGCGCGGGCTGGCGTCGGGCGCACTCAAGGGCTGAGGCCGCTCATCACCTCATTCGTGGGATGACGGCTCGGGCGGGCCAGCAGTATTTTCAACCCCTCCCCGGTCCTACCGGGTCCTCACCTCGTCCCAAGGAGGGCATATGACGGACCCCCGCGACATGAACCTCATCCTCTACGTGGCGTCCTACGGGGACACGGCGGCGGCCAAAGAGGACTACCAGTCGCTCAAGCAGCTCGACGACTACGCCGTCGTGGCGTCGGTCGTCATCGATCGCGACCCGGAAGGGAAGGTCGACGTGGACGAGCACGGCGGCATGCAGGTCGCACGCGGCGCCACGCTGGGCGGGGTCGCCGGCCTCGTGGTCGGGCTGTTCGCCCCGCCCCTGCTCGCCGCCACGGCCGTCGGTGCGGGCGTCGGGGCCGCCGCCGGTGCGATCGCGAAGCGTCACGACGAGAACAAGATCGCCTCGGCCGTCGACGAGGAGGACTGGCTGCCGCCGGGCTCGTCGGCGATCGTGGCCGTGGTCGACGACGAGTACCTGGACAACGTGGACGCCGCGGTCGCGAAGGCCACGAAGAAGGTGAGCAAGGCGATCGACAAGGGCGACTACGACGCCGTCGTGAAGGCGCTCGACGAAGGCGGCGAGCAGATCGTGAAGGCCGTCGACCAGGGCTGAACGGGGCTGGTGGGGTCACTGACACTGACGCGAAGGAGTGAGCAGGGGGAGCCAGAACAGAAGGAGATGTGATGGGCGTGCAGGACAGTGTCCAGGGTGTCACTGGGGCAGCGGCCACCGGCGACGGGCGCTCAGGCAGGGCACGCCGTGTCGTGCACCTGACGCCGGCCGAGCGGGCCGACAAGGGCCGGGCGGCGCGCAAGGAGGTGCCGCGGCGCAGCCATGGCGAGTGGGAGCCGGCGCCTGACCGCCCGGATCCCATCGCCCTCCTCGAGGAGCAGGCGCAGAGCCGCGTCCCGGAGCTGGTGCCGATCCGCTACGGACGCATGCTCGTCTCACCGTTCACCTTCTACCGAGGGGCCGCGTACGTCATGGCGGCCGACCTCGCGGCGA
>DASRJN010000120.1:0-4312 GCA_035649455.1 Acidimicrobiales bacterium | reverse complement strand
CGCAGGTCACCGGCCAGCGACTGGATGGCGGGCTCGAGCACGTCGCGGGGCACGGCATGCGCCTCACGCCAGGCGATGTAGCGGTCGCGCAGCGCTCCGGTTCCCGGCAGCACCGCGTCGAGGCTCCGGTGGGCGGCCTCGAAGCCGTCCTCCGGGACCAGCGCGGGCCGGGCGCCGTAGCATTGCTCGACCTCGTCGAGATAGCCGACGGGAGCGCCCGCCAGCTTGGCCGCACTGGTGTGGAGGCCGACCACCTGGGCTCGGACCCAGCGGCGCCGGGTGGCCTCCACCTCGTCCGCGCCCGCCCCCGCATCGAGGTCGGCCAGCAGGCGACCCGCGTCGGCCCGCAGCTCGGCGGGCGGGCGGACCGGCTCGGCGGCGACCCGGGCGGCCGTCGCCTCCGGCCCGTAGTACGCGTCCACGAAGCCGTCGACATGGCGCCCGAGCCGCAGGCCCAGCTCGATGTAGCGGTCGATCACCTCGGCCACTCGCTCACCAACCTCCTGGGGCGCGGAGCAATTCGGGGGGAACCGGGCAGCCCACGTGGCGGGGCTCGACGACCCGCTCGGCCACCGCGATGGCCACCTCCTCGGGCCCGGGTCCCGAGCGCCGGACCAGCGCCTCGTACAGCGCCCGCGGCAGGCGCCGACCGACGTCGATCACCAGCCACACCGCCACGCCCGCATCCTTGGCCGCCGCCACCTCGTCCTCGCTGCCCTCCGGGGCCAGGAAGCGCTCGGGCCCGGCCGCACCCGCCTCCACCAGCAGCACCCGCGGCTCGTCCCGGCGGACGTGCAGGGCTCCGGGGTCGTGCGCCACCACCAGGTCGTCGCGCCAGCTGTTGAGCATCGAGCCCAGCTCCGAACCGCCCGCCACGTCGGGAACGACCGCCACCACCGCGCCGTCGGGCAGGTCGAGGCTGAGGGCGGTCACCGCCGGGCTGCCCTCCAGGTCGTCCTGGATGGCCCGCGCCTCGGCCCGGACGTCACCGGCCTCCAGCAGCCGGGCGAAGGCCCACCACAGCACCGCGGCGGAGGGGTGCCGGTCGAGCAGCCGGCGGCACGACGTGACCAAGCCCAGCGGGTCGCCCGAGAACGAGCCCAGCACCGAGGCCGCTTCGCGCGCCAGCAGGGCCTGGTCGACCTCGCGGGCCCGGGCGACGGCCCGCAGCCGCTCGATCGGGTGCACCCGCGTGACGCTACCGTCCGCAGGCTGGTCAGAGGCCGGGCTTCCAGATCATGAGGTAGAGCATCACGATCAGCAGGATGTCCATGATGGCCAGCCCCAGCTCCGACCGGTCGGCACCGCCCCGGCGCCGGGACGGGAAGATCATGGCGTGGAACACGCCGTTCATGGCGATCCACACCACGAACGCCAGCGAGACCCAGGTCTGGTCGAAGGCCCACACGTCATCGCTGGCCAGGATGAGCAGGATCCCGAACAGGCCGGCGAGGAGGAGGCCACCCGAGTACACGACCCGCCCGGCGTAGCTCAGCTGGGGCACGGTCGCCCGGCGCCCGCCCGGGATCAGCGCCACCGCGCCCACGACCACCGGCGCGAACGCGATGATGATCGACGCGATGTGCAAGGCGAACCACAGCTTGTAAGTGTCGGACACGGTGCCTCCTCCAGCGGACGCCGGGACCTTACTGCTGCCAGGGCGGGGCGGGATCTGCTCGCGAAATACGCCATCCACTACCTTTCTCCGCCAATGGCTACCGACCCCCCTGGTGACCTTCAGCTCGCGCCGCTCGACGGCGAGCCGCGCACGCTCGACGGCTGGCTCACCACGTTCCACCTGGCCGTTGTGATCCTGGACCCCTACACCTACGAGAGCGCCTGGCTGCTGGAGACCGCCGGCCGCATCCTCGACAACTTCCGGGGCGCGGACTGCCGCATCGCCTTCGTCGTCACCGCCGATGCCGACGACGCCCGCGAGTTCCTGGGGCCGTGGGCCGACCGCATCCTCACATTCGCCGATCCCGACCGCGACCTGGTCAAAGCGCTGGGGGTCAACGAGCTGCCCGCCTTCGTCCACCTGCGGCAGGACCGGTCGGTGGCCGCCATCGCCGAGGGCTGGGACCCGCCCGAGTGGCGCGACGTGGCGTCGGAGCTGGGCAAGGCCATGAGCTGGTCGCGGCCCAACATCCCCGGCCCGGGCGACCCCAAGCCGTACGCGGGCTCCCCCGCGCTGGGCGCCTGACTACTACTTCCGGACGCCGCCCTCGGTCATCCCGATGACGTCGAGCGCCCGGTCCACCTCCTCGTCGCTGAGCAGGCCCCGCTCGACCACGATCTCCCGCACGCTGCGGCCGGTCTTGATCGACTCCTTGACGATCTCGGCCGCGGCCTCGTAGCCGATGTAGGGGTTGAGCGAGGTCCCGAGGGACGGGCTCGACTCGGCGTAGGCCCGGCAACGGTCCACGTCGGCCTCGATGCCGGTGACGGCCCGCTCGCCGAACAGCCGGGTGACGTTGGCCAGCAGCCGGATCGACTCCAGCAGGTTCCGGGCCATGACCGGCAGGTACACGTTGAGCTCGAAGTTGCCCTGCGATCCGGCGAACGCGATCGCGGCGTCGTTGCCCATCACCTGGGTCGACACCTGCGTGAGCGCCTCGACCAGCACCGGGTTGACCTTGCCGGGCATGATCGAGGATCCCGGCTGGAGGTCCGGCAGGCGGATCTCGGCCAGGCCGGTACGGGGACCGCTGGCCATCCAGCGGATGTCGTTGCCGATCTTGACCAGAGCCACGGCCAGGCTGCGCAGCCCGCCCGACAGCACCACCAGCGCGTCGCGGGCGCCGTGGGCGGCGAAGTGGTTGCCGGCCTCGTCGAGCGGCAGGTCAAGGTCCCGCGCCAGGTGGGACACGACCCTCGACGCGAAGCCCGGCGGCGCGTTCAGGCCGGTGCCGACCGCCGTGCCGCCCAGGGGCAGCTCGCCCACTGCGGGCAGCGCGCTGCGGATGGCTTGGGCCGCGTGGCCCACCTGCGCCGCGTAGCCACCGAACTCCTGCCCCAACGTGACCGGCGTGGCGTCCATCAAGTGGGTGCGGCCGGACTTCACCACCGCGGCGAACTGCCGGGCCTTCGACCGCAGCGCGAGGGCCAGGTCCTCCAGCGCGGGGAGCAGCACGTGCGTCACCTGCGCCGCCGCGGCCACGTGGATGGCCGACGGGAACACGTCGTTGGAGGACTGCGACGCGTTCACGTGGTCGTTGGGGTGGACCGCCCGTCCCAGCCGCTCCGACGCCAGGTGGGCGATGACCTCGTTGGCGTTCATATTGCTGCTCGTGCCCGAGCCGGTCTGGAAAACGTCGATGGGGAACTGGTCGTCGTGGCGGCCCTCGACCACCTCGGCGGCCGCGGCCGCGATGGCCTCGGCCACGTCCACGTCGAGCACCCCCAGCTCGGCGTTGACCCGCGCCGCCGCACCCTTGATCCGGGCCATGGCGTGGATCAGCTCGGGCGGCAGCGGCTGCCCGGACACGGGGAAGTTCTCCACCGCCCGCTGGGTCTGCGCCCCCCAGCGGGCCGAGGCCGGCACCCGGACCTCGCCCATCGTGTCGTGCTCGATGCGGTACTCGGCCTCGCTCACGCACCCGACGGTAGCCACACCCGGCCCCAACGTGACCCGCCGCCGGGCGCGGGCCTACGTTTCTGCCCGATGCCCGAGTTCACCTACACCGACCTGCTCCCCCTCGGTCCGGACGAGACGACCTACCGGCCGGTGTCGAGCGAGGGCGTCAGCACCCTGGACGCGGGCGGCCATCGCTTCCTGACCGTCGAGCTCGAGGTGCTGAGGGCGCTCACGGCCTTGGCCATGCACGAGATCGCGCACTACCTGCGGCCGGGGCACCTGGCCCAGCTGCGGGCCATCGTCGAGGACCCCGAGGCGTCGGCCAACGACCACTTCGTGGCGCTCGACCTGCTGAAGAACGCCTGCATCTCGGCCGGCGGGGTCCTGCCCATGTGCCAGGACACCGGCACCGCCATCATCAAGGCCAAGAAGGGCCAGTTCGTGCTCACCGGCGGCGGGGACGAGGCCGCCATCACCCGGGGCGTGTTCGACACCTACGAGCGCGACAACCTGCGCTACAGCCAGATGGCGCCGCTCACCATGTGGGACGAGGTCAACACCCGCACCAACCTCCCGGCCGAGATCAAGATCAGCGCGGTCGACGGCGACGCCTACAAGTTCCTGTTCATGGCCAAGGGCGGCGGCTCGGCCAACAAGAGCTACCTGTTCCAGGAGACCAAGGCGCTACTCAACCCGGCCGGCCTGGCCCGCTTCCTGGACGAGAAGCTGCGGGCG